>JASFWR010000007.1:0-25307 GCA_050049155.1 Planctomycetota bacterium
CGAGGCGCAGGAGTACGCGGCGGCCCGCGAGGCCGCCGACGCGGACAGCCCCCCCCCGCGGGACCTCGCCCTCGAGGCCATGTGCGCGGTGCTCGACGGGGACGTGCCCATGATCGTCACGGCGCACCGCGCCCAGGACATCGCCTCCGCGCTCCGGCTCGCCCGGGAGTTCCGGTTCCGCCTCGTCCTCGACGGGGCGAGCGAGGCGTACCTCCTGCTCGACGAGCTCGCGGCCGCCGGCGTCCCGGTCATCCTCCACCCCACCATGAAGCGCGCCTCGGGCGACGCGGAGAACCTCTCCTTCGAGACCGCCGCGCGGCTCAGCGAGGCGGGCATCCCCTTCGCCATCAAGAGCGGGTACGAGTCCTACGTGCCCAAGACCCGGGTCATCCTCTTCGAGGCCGCCGTGGCCGCGAGCCACGGCCTCGGCTTCGAGGGCGCGCTCCGGTCGGTGACCATCGACGCCGCCCGCATCCTCGGCGTCGAGGATCGGGTCGGGAGCCTCGAGGTGGGCAAGGACGGCGACCTCGCGCTCTACGACGGTGATCCCTTCGAGTACACGACGCACTGCGTCGGGACGGTCATCGAGGGCGCCGTGGTCTCCAGGTTCGAGCGCGGCCAGCCCACGCCGGGCCCCCACAACCCTTACCGCCCGAAGGGCGGCCGCTAGGCCCCTCCTTCGTGGACGGGGTCCCGGGCCTCACGCGGGCGGCGTGAGGCCCAGCGGACGGCGACGGGCGAGGAAGAAGCGCTCGCCCCAGCGGCGCGCGGCGACCCTCCGCAGGGCCTTGGTGTCCTCGAGGACCTCGAGGCGCGCGCCGAGGACCTCGGCCAGGTGGTCTCCGCTCATCCCGTGCGGCGGCCCCCCTTCCTCCTCGGGCTTGCCGTGGGGGAAGACCAGCGCGGCGTAGAGCCCCCCCGGTGCGAGCAGCGCGGCGGCCCGCTCCCCCCAGGCGGGCCTCGCGGCGCGGGGGATCGCGCAGAAGAAGGTGTGGTCCCAGACGAGGTCGAACGGGTCGTCCTCGTGGGCGAGGGCGTCGCCGACCACGAAGCGCCCGCCCGACCGCTCGAGGGCCGGCGCGAGCGCCTCCCCCACCTCGGGCACGACGTCGACCGCCACCACCGCCCAGCCACGCCGGGCCAGGGCGAGGGCGTCGTGCCCGTTCCCGGCGCCGGGGACGAGGACCCTGGCCCCTGGCCTCGGGGGCGCCAGCGTCCCCTCCTGCAGCCGCCGCGACAGCTCCGGGTGCGGCTCCCCCAGGTCCCAGGGGGTCTCGCCGTCGCGATAGCGGGAGGCCCAGTCCTCGTGGCGGAACTCGTCGTGGTGCGCGGACATGGGTCGACCTCCGCGGCGCGGCGGCCGTGGAGGGTGGGGAGCATCGAGGACCCGCGGGCGCGAAGCAAGGGAGGACCCCGCCACTCGCCTCCCCGCTCTCGCTCCGGGTCACCGCACCTCCGATCAGCTGGACCCCTCCCCCAATTCGGCCCCCCCTGGCCGGGCCACTCACCGGCCGGAGCCCAGCACGGCGCTCTCGCCAGCCGCACCGCCGGCCGCCGCGGCTCGATCATCGGACGCCGCGGCTGCGAAGGGAGAGGCACCGCCCGCCCGTGCTGCTGGCGAAGGCCCCCCACAGCCGCTCGAGTCGGGGCGAGCTGTCCACGAGGACGACGTCGATCAGAGCAGGCCGGAAGCGGAGCCGCTCCCGCAGGAGCCCGGTCATCAGCGGCACGTCCCATCGCTCCCCGCCGGACGGCGCGCCGTCGGTGAGCAGGATGACGCGGTCCACGTCCGGTTCGTCGAGGGCGAACGTCAGCGCCTCGTGGAGGTCGCCGCTCCCTCGCATCCGCGCTCCCTCCAGGAACCGCCGGGCCCGCTGCACGTTGCGCCGACTCGCCCGGACGGTGGAGCGCTCGAAGGGGTGCGGGACGTGGGTGTACATGGCGAGGAGGAAGCGGGCCCCGTCGGGGAGCCGCTCGATCAGCCCCGCCACCTGCGGGTCCAGGACGTCCTTCCGGGAGCGGCCCGCCTCGTCCTCGTTCCACACGGACCCCGAGAGGTCCACGAGGATCGCGAGCCGGTCGCTGGCCGGGGCCAGCGCTCCGAGCGACGCCACCGTGCGGCCCGCGGTCGCCGTGGCGGTGGTCGGCGCGGGCGCCGGCGGGGCCGGGCCGACGCCCTCCGGGTGCGCGCGGAGCACCGCCTCCCACGCCGCCGGACGGTCCCGGTGGTGCAGGCCGGTGAGCCCCTGCAGCGCCCCCACCAGGGCCGCGCGGAGGGCGGGCCGCTCCTCGACGCGGAGCCGCCCCACGAGGACGTCCAGGGCCGCCGGGCACGGGCCGGCCCGGAGCAGCTGCACAGCCCGGAGCCGGACCGCCCCGTCCTGGTGGGCGGCGGCGGCCCGGAGCCTGGCCTCGAGCTCCGCGCTGGCGCGTATCACGGCCGCTCCCCCCCGGGCTGGCTGCCTCTCGTGCGACGAACCTCCCTCTCGAGTTCGTTCGCTCGGGCCTGCGCGCCCCACCACGCTGCCCAGCTCCACGGCAGCCAGCTCGACTGCGGCCAACTCCACGGCGGCCATCAGCGCCGAGCACACGAGCGCCCGGCGCCCGCTCCCGAGCCACGGATCCAGGAGCTCGGCGGCCTCCTCGGGCGCCAGCGCCACGAGCGCCTGGAGCGCCGCAGCGCGCACCCCGTCGTCGCGGGAGGAGCGGCAGCGCCGGCGGAGGCGGCCGACGAGGCGCTCGCGAGGCCCCGTCACGAGGCCCGCCCGGCCGAGCCGCTCGACGCTCCAGAGGTAGGCCCTGGCCACCTCGGGCTCCCGGGCCGCCGGGAGACCCGCCAGGCCGGTCGCGGACAGGGGCGCCGTCGCACGGCCGAGGGCCTCGGCCCAGCGGCTGCGGAGCAGCGGCGGTCCACTCGAGAGCCCCCGCCGGCGGACCAGCTCGCGGAGGAGCCCAGGGCCGAGGAGCCCGGGCAGCCGGAGCTGCGCCTCGTCCGCCACCTCGGCCGCGCGATCCCCGAGGGCGGCCACCACGGCGTCCACGGCCCGGACGGCCCCCGTCGCCGCGAGCGCGGCCACCGCGCGGCGCCGGCGCTCCGGGCGCGGTTCCCGCAGCTGGCGCAACAGCGCCTCCACCGCGGCCCGGTCCGAGCCGACGTCCGCGACCCTCACGGCGTCTCCGCCACGGCCGACCTCTTGCGCACGTTCTCGCGCGCGTGTCGAGAGCGCCGCGCGCAGGTGGGCCGCACCCACCGTTGGAGCTGGGTGGTTCGCGGGGACTGGCCTGGTCGCGAGCGACGGCCGCCTCGCAGCGGGTGCTGGCGGGACGAGGACCATCACGGCTCCCACGACGGCGGTCGCCCGCCACCCGAGGCGGAGGCCCGAGGTGGCCCGTACCGCTCCGCTCTCGATCACCGCACGCGCGTGTTGGGCCGTCCCCCCCTCGGGCTCTTCACACCGCTCGTCCGCTGCCGCTCGAACCTTCGCTGCCGCCCGAACCTTCGCTGCCGCTCGATCTGTCGCTACCGTCCGCTCTCTCGCCACCGTACGCCCCACGCGCCGCCCTCCCCGGGCGGAGCCTCCGCCCTGGCCCCGTCGCCGATCACCGGAGACCGTCCCGATCCTCCGGAGAGGCACGGGGACCGACCGCCCCCGGACCTCCGCTGGCGGAAGCGGGCCGTCACGGCCGCCAGCGCGCGGCGCCCGAACGGGGCGCCGTCGCCGGGTGGGACGATCGGGGGCTCCGCGGGTTTCGAGCGGAGCGCGGGCGCGCCTCCCGCCCTACGCCCCGGGCTTGACCACGTACACCATCACGACCGCGGTCAGGACGAGCGCGAAGGCGACCCAGCTGAGCGCCTTGGTGGAGCCCGGAGAGCGGTGGGCCCTCCCCGCGAGCGCCGACAGCCCGAGCCAGCAGCCGATCTTCACGAAGAGCCACACGTCCCACTCGTAGCCGAGGCGGGCCATGAGGCCGAAGCCCCCGACGAGGACCAGCAGGCTCGCGACGCCGGAGAGGATCAGGTTCGACCGGCGGGTCTCCGGGGTCGGGGCGGCGAAGGCGCGGAACGTGACCGCGACCAGGAAGATCACGGAGACGACGTGGAGGACGGAGTAGAACTTGGGGTCCATCGCGGCGGGCCGGCGAGCCGGCGGGGTGGGGTGGGCGGTCGAGGCGGAGGAGCGGCCTCGCCTCGTGGAGGAGTCTAGGGCGCCGGGCGGCGGGTTCCGAGCCCGAGTCCGGCGGGGCCGGCGACGCGGCCCAACGCCCCTGGGCGCGGCCGGTCCTCGAGGCGGCGAGGGGCCGTGGAGGCCGGGCCGGCCCAGAAGGCCCGAGGAGGGCGCCCGGGCCGGTAGGCCCACCAGGGAGTGCGGGCCGGTAGGCCCACCAGGGAGTGCTGGCCGGTAGGCCCACCAGAGGGTGCTGGCCGGCAGGCCCACCACTCGGCGCGCCCGGGACCCGGCTTCGGATCCACCGCGAATCGCGAGCCCGTCGAGACGCCTCCACCGGCGAGGCGCTACGGTGCTCGCGATGTCGAGCGAGTCCAAGGGCCCCGACCGCGCCGTGCTCACGTGCGCCCTCGTCTGCGTCGCCGTGGCGGCCGCGGCGGTCCTCGTGCGCCCCGCCCTCGGGACGTCCCGGCTCGTGCCATCGCCCTCGGTGCTCGCCCTCCTGATCGGCCTCGCGCTGGGCGTGCTCCCCTCCACCGGGCTCGCCGCCCCGGCCAAGGTCGTGTCCAAGCGAGCGATCCCCGTGGCCATCGTCCTCATCGGCTTCGGGATGGACCTCGATCCCCTCGTGGAGGGCGGCGCCATCGGCGGCACCTTGGTCGTGGTCCTCGCCGCGATGGTCGTCGCCTTCCTCGGCGCCCTCCTCGCCGGCCGCCTCTGCGGCCTGGACCCCCGCGCCTCCCTCCTGCTAGGCGCAGGCACGGCGGTCTGCGGCAACAGCGCGATCATGGCCGTCGCCCCCACCGTGGAGGCCGAGGAGGAGGACGTGGGCCTCGCCATCGGGGTCATCAACCTCCTCGGGGTGGCGATGCTCTTCGTGCTGCCGCCGGTGGCCGTCGCGGCGGGGATCGAGGGGACCGCGGGGGGCGCCCTGGCCGGGACCACCGTCCACGCCGTCCCCCAGGCCATCGCCACCGGCGAGGCCTTCGGTCCCGAGGCCGTGGAGTGGGCGACGCTCTACAAGCTGCTGCGGGTGGCGATGCTCGTGCCGCTGGTCGTCCTCCTGGCGCTGGTCGTCCCGTCCCGGAGCGGCGGACAGCAGGAGCGGAAGGCCGTCGGGGTGCCCCACTTCGTGTGGCTCTTCGTGGTGGCCTCCGCGCTGCGCGCGAGCGGCTGGCTCGACGCCGAGGTCACCATCGGCGGCGAGGGGCGCGCCGCCTGGGCCTGGCTGAAGCAGGGCGGGAGCTGGCTCCTCGCCGTGGCTCTCGCGGCTATCGGGATGACCCTCCACGTCCCCCGGCTCGTGCGGGTCGGGCCCCGCTTCCTGCTCGCCGGCACCCTGGCGGTCGTCGCCATGGTGGCGGTCTCGATGCCGCTGGTCCGCTGGCTCCTTGGGTGAGGCGATCGGTCCCACCGCCGATCGAATCCCCCTCCGCCCCCCCCCGCCCGCCGGGCGTCCGCCGCGCCCCGCCCATGGCGACGCCTCCGGCCGCGCTCTCGATTTGAGAGCAGCATCCGGGGCGCCAGCGTGAGAGTATTCAGCGGTGAAGTCGGACCCTTCTCCGGACGCCGCGCGTCCCCGTGGGATCCGATCGCGCCCGCTTCCAAGGAGGCCGGCGACCCGCTCGCCCTTTCTCCGCGGCGACTCCCTCCCAGAACCCTGACCACCTTCCCATGCGAGTCTCGAAACTCCTCGCCGCCATGTCGCTCGTCGCCGCCCCGCTCGTCGGGACCGCCAGCGCCCAGGGGGCGGACGACTGCTCCAACGCCCAGGCCATCTCCGGGCTCGGCACCTTCGCCGCCAACAACTCGAGCGCCACCAGCGGCGGGCCCTCCGCCTGCGGGAACATGGGCCGGGACATCTGGTGGAGCTGGGTCGCTCCGAACTCCACCGACTACGAGGTCACGACCTGCGGCGGCGCCAGCTGGGACACGGTCCTCGCGGTCTACGACGGCAACTGCAACTCGGCCAACCAGCTGAGCTGCAACGACGACACCTGCGGCCTGCAGTCCTCCGTCTCCTGGACCGCGACTGCCGGCACGGCGTACCTGATCCGCCTCGGCTCGTGGAACGGCGGCAGCGGCGGCAGCGGGACGATCGAGATCTCCGAGGGCGGCGGCGGCAGCGGCGGCTGCAACAACCCCGCGGTCGGCCCCGACGTGATCGTCGGCGCCATCCCCGGGATCACCAACTACGGCGCCACGGGCGGCATGGCCGGCTACGCGCTCGGCACGACGTCCTGCAACGTCGGCGACGCCGAGCTGCTCTGGATCGCGAACAGCAACCAGCACCCGGTGATCGGCCAGAACATCTACCGCGTCGAGAACGGTCGCCTCGAGCAGGTGGGCCAGAGCTGGCTCAAGCACGGCTTCACCGCGCTCCAGCAGGGCCTGTGCTGCAACTGCAACAGCTCCGGGACCGGCACGCGCCTCGGCGTCGGCTGCTCCGACCCGTACAGCTCCAGCCTCAACGGCTCCCAGTCCGGCCTCGGCCCGCGCTTCCAGGTGAACGCCTTCACCGGCGGCTTCAGCTACCCCTTCGCCCAGCAGGGCCAGACCGGCGACCGCGTCTTCAAGCGCATCCAGGTCTCCAACGACGACGTCGACCCGAGCCTGCACCCGTCGGCCACCTACTTCGGTGAGTCCCAGTACATCTCTCCGGACGACGCCGCGGCCGGCAACGGCTTCAACAACGTGTCGTACGTCCCCCTGAGCCGCCCGGGCACCACCACCCAGGGGGCCTGGCGCCTGAGCATCGGCGGCACCACGGTCCGCGAGCAGCCCGCCATGTACGCCTGGGCCGCGAGCGAGCCGTCCGTGGCGATCGAGGAGATCAACGTCCCCGGCGAGGGCCAGTTCGTCGCCGGCTCCAACGTCGTGGACAACGGCGACGGGACCTGGACCTACAACTACGCGATCTTCAACAACAACAGCGACTACTCCGGCGAGAGCTTCACCGTGCCGCTCGGCTCGAACGTGACGGTCACCGACGTCGGCATGTCCTTCCCGCTGTACCACTCCGGTGAGCCCTACACGAACGTGGACTGGACCGCCTCGGTCACCAGCTCCGACGTCACCTGGAGCACCGAGAGCTACATGATGAACCAGGACGCGAACGCGCTCCGCTGGGGCACGACCTACAGCTTCTGGTTCACTGCCGACGCGGCCCCCGAGGCCAAGTCGGGCGTGCTCGGCCTCTTCAAGCCCGGCAACCCCGGCCCGCAGATCTTCCCGACCGAGGGCCCCGGCACCGGCGGCACCACGGTCGTGATCCAGAACTACTGCACCGCGGTCCCGAACTCGACGGGCGTCGCCTCCTCGATCATCGCCTCCAACGTCGACCTGACGCTGCGGACGATGGACCTCGAGGGCGTGAACATCACCCCGAACGCGTTCGGCTACTTCCTCGCCTCGCTCAACAGCGGCTTCGTCCCGAACGCGGGCGGTAGCCAGGGCAACCTCTGCCTCTCCGGCTCCATCGGCCGGGGCGTCGGCGGCGGGATCCTGTTCTCCGGCACCGGCGGCACGTTCAGCACCGTGGTCGACCTGGACCAGATCCCCACCCCCACCGGGTCCACCTCGGTCATGAGCGGCGACCGCTGGCACTTCCAGGGCTGGCACCGCGACTCGGTCCTGGGCTTCGCGACGTCGAACTTCACCGACGGCGTCTGGGTCCAGTACCCCTGATCCGCCCTCGGATCGAAGGCGCGGCCCGCGCGGGAGTCCTCTCCCGCGCGGGCCGCGCTCGTTGGGGGCGAGCCGAGCCGCGAGGCTCCAGATCCGAGGGGCTCCAGCCCGGCGGGGACCGGCGGACCGCCCCCGGCCGGTCAGCCCCGCAGCCCGGCCACCGCGGCGGCCAGGCGCTCCCGCAGCCGGTCCATGCGCTCCCGGGTGGCGGCGTCGGCCGTGGGGTCCACCGGAGGCCCGGCGAAGGCCACGAACCCCTGGGCCAGCTCGTCCGCAGGGACACCGCGGACCGCCGCCGCGGCCTGGAGGGCTGCCCCCACCGCCGCCGTCTCGGTCTCCTCGAGCACGCGGACCGGGACGCCGAAGGCCGTCGCGAGGATCCTCTGCCAGAGCGGGTTCCGCGCGGCCCCGCCCACGAGCCGGACCTCGTCGGGCGCGGGCCCGATGGCTCCCATGCGCTCGACGCCGGCGGCCAGGTTCAGGGCCACGCCCTCCAGTGCGGCGCGGTAGAGCACTCCGGCCGAGAGGGAGCCCGGCCGCAGCCCGGAGAGGGTCGCGGTGGCGTCCGGCAGGTTCGGGACGCGCTCGCCCACGAAGAAGGGCACGAGCAGCTCCTCCCCCATGGCGGCGTCCGCGGCGAGCGCGGTCAGCTCCTCGTGGCCCTTGCCCGTGAGCGCGCGCAGGTCCTCGAGGGGCTCGGTGCAGTTCATCACGCAGAGCAGCGGGAGGTGCCCCGCGACGCCACCGGCGCCGGCGCTGGAGGCGCGAAAGCTGGCGATGTCGCCCCCGGGGTCCACGCAGGGCTCGTCGGAGAAGGCGAAGACCGTCCCCGAGGTGCCGAGGCTGCACACGGACACGCCGGGGCGCGTCGCGCCGGCGCCGATGGCGCTCATCATGTTGTCGCCGCCGCCGGCGGAGACCGGGGTGCCGGGCGGGAGCCCGAGCGCCGCGGCGGCCTCCGCGGAGAGGGACCCCGCGGGCTCGGCGCAGGGGCGCAGGGGCGGGAGCCGATCCCCGAGGCCGGGGGCCACGGCCGCCACCGCGGCGTCGTCGTACTCGCCGGTTGTCGGGTCGAGGTAGCCGGTCCCCGACGCGTCCCCCACCTCGGTGAAGAACTCGCCCGTCAGGAACAGGTTCACGTGGTCGTGCGGGAGCAGCACCCGGCGGGTCCTCCCCCAGAGCTCGGGCTCCCGCTCCGCGGACCAGCGCAGCTTCGGCGCCGTGAACCCGGCGGGGACCGTCCGGCCGAGCTCCTCGGAGATGGCGGTCGCCTCGGCCGCCGCGGAGGTGTCGCACCAGAGCTTGGCGGGCCGCAGGACCTCGTCCCCCTCGCCGAGCAGCACGGCGCCGTGCTGCTGGCCCGACACCCCGACGCCGCGCACGCGGTCCCCGTGGCCGACCTGCTGGATCGTCCCGACGACCGCGTCCCGCCACGTCGCCGGGTGCTGCTCCGCGTGCCCCGGCGGGAGCCCCTCGAGGAGGTCGTAGGCGCGCGCCGCCCGCGCGACCACCTCGCCTGTGTCCACGTCGACGAGCACCGCCTTCGTGCTCTGGGTGCCGACGTCGACGCCGAGGAACAGGTCCCCGCCCGCGCTCAACCGCGGGCCCCCATCATGTGCTCGACCATCAGCTGGTCGAGGCGCTCGTAGCCGAGGCCCTTGGCGCCGAGGGCCTCGGCGTCGATGTCGAGGCCGCGCAGGGCCGCGCCGCGGTCCGCGCTGTAGCCCGCGCCGACGTCCACGAGGTCCTCGCCAACCGTACCGCCGAGGATGGCCCGGACGTCGGGATCCGCGTCGAAGGCCGCCGCCCGGGCGGCGAGGATCTTGTAGGTCCTCATGCACCCCTTCGCGAACTCCCAGACCCCGGCGTGGTCCTCGGTCCGGTACGCGTGGGCGTCGAAGTGGCGCGGCCCCTCGTAGGGCGCGCCCCCGCCCGTCCCCTCGAGCATCCGCACGAGCAGGAAGGCCTGCTTGAGGTCCTCGGAGCCGAAGCGCAGGTCCTGGTCGTAGCGCCCGATGCGCTGGCCGTTCAGGTCGATGTGGAAGAGCTTGCCGCACTCCATGGCCTGGGCGACGCCGTGCACGAACGACAGACCCGCCATGGTCTCGTGCGCCACCTCCGGGTTCACGCCGACCATCTCGCTGTGGTCGAGGGTGGAGATGAAGTGCAGCATGTGCCCCGTGGTGGAGAGGTAGATGTCACCGCGCGGCTCGTTCGGCTTCGCCTCGAGGGCGAAGCGGAGGTCGTAGCCCTGCTCCTTCACGTAGCCGCACAGGAAGTCGATGGCGTCCCGGAAGTGCGAGAGGGCGGTGCGCGGATCCCGGCAGGCGTCCGCCTCGGCCCCCTCCCGGCCGCCCCAGAAGACGTAGGTGCTGGCGCCGAGCTCCACCCCGAGGTCGATGGCGTCCATCGTCTTGCGGATGGCGAAGGCCCGCACCGCGGGGTCGTTCGAGGTGAACGCGCCGTCCTTGAAGATCGGCTGGGAGAAGAGGTTGGTGGTGGCCATCGGGCACACCACCCCCGCGTCGGCCATCGCCCTCTTGAAGTCCCCCACGATGCGGTCGCGCTCGGCGGCGGAGCTGCCGAAGGGCACCAG
Source organism: Planctomycetota bacterium (assembly GCA_050049155.1). Taxonomy (GTDB): domain Bacteria; phylum Planctomycetota; class UBA1135; order UBA1135; genus Saltatorellus. The sequence goes on from JASFWR010000007.1 coordinate 10,450, forward strand.
GTCCTCGTCGTGCAGGTTGACGCCCCAGGCGCCGATCTCCCCCAGCTTGGCGACAATGTCGCACGGGTCGAGGACGGGGCGCACGGCGTGACCGAAGGGGTCGCGGCCGGGGTTGCCCACCGTCCAGAGGCCGAAGGAGAAGCGGTCGTCGGGGGTCGGGTCGAAGGAGCTCATGATGGTGGCCGACTGTACGGCACCCGGACCTCCCCAGGAATGCAGTCGCCCGCGAGGAAATGGGCGGGGCGGCCGGAGCGTGCGCCGGGGTGCCGGGGCAGCGCGGCCTCCGCCGACGCCCGGCGGTCGGCTCCAACGACAGGCACCCCGGCGGAGGACTCCGCCGGGGTGCCTGTGAGACGAGGCGCAGCGGGCGCCCGCGAGGGGGCGCTGCCGCGCTCGGCGTCAGAGGATGTAGTCCTTGTCCTTCTTGACGCTCTTCATCTTCACCTTGTGCTTGGCGAGGGCAGCCTTCAGCTTCGCCTCGTCCAGCTTCTCGTCCTTCTTGAGCTGGATGATGATCTCCGGCCCGGCGTAGACGTCGGCGACGTTGTCTCCCAGCGACTCGATGAGGGTCTCACGGACCTTCCCGGCGGTGGTGCTTCACGTGAGGCCGGGCGTCTTGGCGACGTAGGCCGCCTTGGCGCGCTCGGACTCGCGGCTGGTGAGGGAGACCCACTTGAGCCGCTTCTTCTCGATGGCGGCCTTGAGGGCCTTCTCATCGACCTTCACCCCCTTCTTGAGGGTGAAGCTGGCGCGGGTCCCGCTCCAGAAGATGCGCTCGATGTCGTCGTCCTCGTCGAGGACGCTAAGGAAGGCCGCACGGGCCTTCTTGCCCGCGCTTCAGCCTGCGCCCTCGGCGTGGAGGGTCCAGACGGTGATCTTGTCGTCCTTCGCCTCCTTCTTCTTGTCGCCCTTGACGGCGGGGCCGTCCCCGTCCTTCTGGACGGCGGGCTTGGAGGTGGGCCCTTCCTGGTCGGCGACGACGACGGCGCTGGTGGCGATCGCGGCGGCGGCGAGGAGGGTCCCCTGCAGCAGTTTGGAGATCATGGGTGGTGCTTCGTTGGCCGGCGGGCCCGGGAATCGGGCCGCGCGGGTGACCATTACGCGTGATCATTCGCCCGGGCGGGAGCCCGGGGACGAGGGGCTTCCCCGAATTCCGAGGCGCCGTGACGAACGGTCGCGGAAAATCCCCTTCCTCCTGGCTGGCCCGCGGCCCGAATACGGGTTTACCCCTATTCACCCGGGAGGGCCGCGGTCTCGAAAGGACACATGGCCCTCCGTCCCCATCCGCAAGGCAGCCATGACCCAACGCACCCAGTCCCTCCTCCTCTGGTTCTCCGAGGTCGGCCGCGAGGACGCCGACCTCGTCGGCGGCAAGGGCGCCTCGCTCGGTGAGCTCCACCGGGAGCTGGTCCCCCGGGGCGTCCGCGTCCCGAACGGGTTCACCACCACCGCAGCGGCGTACCGGCGCTTCCTCGAGGCCCCCGTGGAGCGGGACGCCTGGCTCGAGGTGGAGGAGCCCGAGGGGCTCGCGCGCGTCCGGGCCGCCGCGGTGCGCTGCGAGACCCTGGACGCGGCCATCCGCGCCTGCTTCGACGGCGCGGACGCGGGGGACCAGCTCGACATGTACGGCCGCACGGCGCTCGCCCGTGACCTGATCACGCGGGCCCCCATCCCGCAGGACGTGGCGGAGGCCCTGCGCGTGGCCTACGACGCCCTGTGCGAGGAGTACGGCGCGGAGGTGGACGTCGCCGTGCGCTCCTCCGCGACGGTGGAGGACTCCGCCGACGCGAGCTTCGCGGGCCAGTGCGAGAGCTACCTCAACGTCAACGGCCACGGGGAGGTCGCCGAGCGCTGGAAGGAGTGCTGCGCGAGCCTGTTCACCGAGCGCGCGGTCTCGTACCAGCTCGCCAAGGACATGGACCCGCTCGACGCTTCGCTCGCGGTCGTCGTGATGAAGATGGTGCGCAGCGACCTCGCCACCTCCGGCGTCATGTTCACCCTCGACCCGGACTCGGGGCACCGGGGCGTCATCCACATCAGCTCGAGCTACGGCCTCGGGGAGCTGGTGGTCCAGGGGTCCGTCTCCCCCGACCAGTTCACGATCTGGAAGGACGGTCTCCGCCGGGGCTACAGCGCCATCGTCCACCGGCACCTGGGCGCCAAGGACCAGGCGATGGTGTACTCGACCCAGGGCGGCACCCGCACCGAGAGCAACGACACCTCCAGCGCTCGCCGCCGCCAGTGGTCCCTCACCCGGGAGGAGATCGGCGAGCTCGGCCGGATGGCGCTCGCGATCGAGGAGCACTACGGCCAGCCCATGGACATCGAGTGGGCGAAGGACGGCCGGAGCCAGGACCTCTTCATCGTCCAGGCGCGCCCGGAGACGGTGCACTCCAAGGCCCGCCCCACCGAGATCGTCCGCTACGCCATGCCCTCGGGGCTCGCCGCCCAGCTCGCGGTGGACGGGAAGGTCCTGGCCGAGGGGCAGGCGGTCGGCACGCGCATCGGCGCCGGCCGCGTCCGCCGCTACCGGGACTACGAGGAGGTGATCCTGCGCAAGCGCGCCCTGCGGGAGCGCATCGCCGCCGGTGAGCGCCTGGAGGACATCCCCGTGGAGGAGCGGGTCTTCGACGCGGGCGACGTCCTCGTCACGGAGATGACCACCCCCGACTGGGAGCCCCTCATGAAGGACGCCTCCCTGATCGTCACCGAGAAGGGCGGCCGCACCTCCCACGCCGCCATCATCGCGCGCGAGTTCGGCATCCCCGCGATCGTCGGGTGCGAGGACGCCACCAAGCGCCTCGCGCCGCTCCAGGAGGTCACCGGGAGCTGCGCCGAGGGGGACGTGGCGCTCGTGTTCGACGGGATCCACCCCTTCGAGGTGGAGCGCACCGAGGTCGACACCTCCATCGAGCTCGAGACCAAGATCAAGCTGAACGTCGGCTTCCCGTCCAAGGCCCTCTCCGACAGCCAGCTGCCCGTGGACGGCGTCGGGCTCGCCCGGCTCGAGTTCATCCTGACCAGCGAGGTCGGCGTCCACCCGCTGGCGCTCCTGTACCGGCAGGAGCTCCAGGACTTCCTGGAGTCCGGCAAGCTCGCGCCCGTCCTCGAGCGCTTCCACGAGCGCCTGGAGGCTGAGGGGGAGGAGGAGCTCCGGGGCATCCTCGGCGCCATCGACCGCCGGACCGCGGCCTACGCCGACAAGCGGCAGTTCTTCGTGGACCGCGTGATGGAGGGCGTGGGCCTCATCTGCGCCGCGTTCCACCCGCGCCCGGTCCTCGTCCGCCTCTCCGACCTGAAGTCCAACGAGTACCGGGAGCTCCTCGGGGGCCGCCTCTTCGAGCCGGTCGAGGAGAACCCGATGATCGCGTGGCGCGGCGCGAGCCGGTACGTCGACCCCGACTTCACCCCCGCCTTCGAGATGGAGTGCGACGCGCTCCGGCTCGTGAAGCGTCGCCTCGGCCTCGACAACCTCGAGCTGATGGTGCCCTTCTGCCGCTCACCAGAGGAGGGCGCCGAGGTCAGCGGCCTGCTCGCCGACCGCGGGCTCGGCCCGGAGGCGGACGTCCGGCTGTTCCTGATGATCGAGCTGCCCAGCAACGTGATCGAGGCGGACCGCTTCATCGACTCCATGGACCTCGCCGGGGGCTCCATCGGCTCGAACGACCTGGTCCAGACGGTCTACGCCGTGAGCCGGGACGACCTCGAGGGGTACCGCCACGCGGTGGACGCGCGCTCCCCCGCCGTGCAGCGCATGATCGCCGACGCGATCACGGCCTACCGGGACCGAGGCCTCGAGATCGGGATCTGCGGGCAAGCGCCCAGCGACCACCCGGACGAGATCCCCGCCTTCCTGGTCCGCTGCGGCATCAGCTCGATCTCCGTCACGCCGGACACGGCCCTGGACGTGCGCCTCGCCGTCGCCCGGGCCGAGGAAGAGGCCCACGCCGCCACGGGACACCGCCCCGCCGGCGAGAGCGAGGTCGCCTGAGGCGGCCGGGGATCACTCCGGGCGCGGACGCTCGCCGAGGAGGACCGAGACCCTGCGGGCCTCGCGGTCCCGGAGGATCTCCAGCTCCACCGCCGTCCCCGGCGCGAAGCTGGCGACCACGGCCATGAGGCTCTGGACGGTGGTGACGCTGCGGTCGTTGACGCGGACCACGAGGTCCCCGGGCTCGAGCCCCGCGCGCTCGGCGGGCCCGCCCCGGACGACGCTGCGCACGGCGACCCGGCTCGCGCCCTCGTAATCGAGGCGCGCGACCTCTCGCTCCCCCACCTCGCGGAGGTTCACCCCCACGTACCCGCGGCGGACCTCGCCGAAGCGGGCGAGCTGGTCCGTGACCTCCGCGACCATGTCCGCCGGGATGGCGAAGCCGATGCCCTGCCCCCCCATGCGGATGTCGGCCACGGCGGTGTTCACGCCGACGATGCGCCCCTCCAGGTCCACCAGCGGGCCGCCGCTGTTCCCCGGGTTGATCGCCGCGTCCGTCTGGATGAAGTCCTCGTACGTGGTGATGTTCGCGGTCCGCCCGCGGCCGCTGACGATGCCGGCGCTGACGCTGTGGCCGAGGCCGAGGGGGTTGCCCACGGCGATCACCCACTCCCCGACGCGCGCGGGCTCGTCGGCCCGGAGCGGCGCCGCCACCAGGCCCTCGGCCTCCACCCGGAGGAGCGCGAGGTCGCTCTCCGTGTCCCGCCCCACGACCGCCGCGTCCAGGCCGCGGCCGTCGTTCAGGCGCACCCGCACGGCGTCCGCGCCGGCCACCACGTGGGCGTTGGTGACGATGAGCCCCTCGGCGTCGAGGACGAAGCCGGAGCCCTGGCCGAAGGGGAGGGGGACGCCCTCCGCCACCCGCGAGGACTCGATCCGGACCACCGACGGGGCGATGCGCTCGCTCACGTCCTCGAAGGCGCGCGACACGCCGCGGGCGACGTCGTCGCCGGCGAGGTGCGCGGTCCCCGCGAGGGCGAGGCCCAGCAGGGCCCCGGCGATGCCGAGCCCCGTCCGCAGCGAGCCCGCGCAGCTGGAGCGCGGAGCGGGAGCGGTGCGGAGGGTGGCGGCGGGGCGAGGTCGGGGGAGGGTCATGGGAGCTCCAGTCTAGGGGGCGCGCGGGGACTCGCTGGGCCCACCTCGTGGACCGCCCCCCCGCTGGTTTCAACCCTCGCCTCCCGGCCCGGGGCCCGGGCGGAGGCCCGATGGAGGCCCGAGGTTGAGACCTGGGCTCAGCGCACCTTGATCTTGTACAGGTAGGGCCAGCGCTTGCCCGTGACGTAGATCGCCCCGGTCTCGCTGTCGTACGCGATCCCGTTGAGCACGTCCTCCAGCGGCGACTCCACGCGCGCCGAGCCGAGCAGGCCGCGCAGGTCCACCCAGGCCTTGACCTGGCCCGTCTCCGGGTCGATCCGCGCGATGCGATCACGCTTCCACACGTTGGCCCAGACCTCCCCGTCGATCCACTCGAGCTCGTTGAGGTTCCTCACCTGCCGGCCGAGGTCGGTCACCGTGACCCGGCGCTGCTCGGTCATCCCCTTCGGGTCCAGGAAGCGCAGGGTGGACGTCCCGTCGCTCATGACCAGCTGCCCCTCGGGCGTGGTGGTCAGCCCCCACCCCTCGCCGGGGTAGGAGTAGCCGTAGCTCATGGGGCGCAGGGACGCACGGTCGAAGAGCAGGGCCCGCCCGCTCTTCCAGGTGAGCTGGTACAGCAGCCCTCCCACGGAGGCGAGCCCCTCGCCGAACAGGCTGGCCTCGATGGCCCGGCGCTTGAGCACCTCGCCCGTCTCGAGCTCCACCAGGCGCACGGAGGACTCGCCGAGGCGCCCCGTGCTCTCGTAGAGGGCGCCGTCGACGATGAGCAGGCCCTGGGTGTACGCCCGGCGATCGTGGGGATAGCGCTCCAGGACCTCGTAGCCGAGCACGGGGGTGCGTACCACCGCGGGCTCCTGCGCCGCACCACCGCCGCCGCCCGAGGTCGAGGACGGCTCGGGGCCGCCGCCCGCGCAGGCGGCGAGCGATCCGGACAGGGCGGCGAGGAGGAGGACGAGGCGTCGGGCGCGGAGCATGGCAGGCGCAGCCTAACCTCCCGCCGGCCGAGTTCTGCCCCCGGGGTGCCCCATCTGCCAAGTCGCCCCGGCGCGTCGCGGGAGGGGCCCCCGTCCTGCTAGACTCTGCGACTTCGAGGCTCGGATCCCCCCCCGGGCAGACCGCCAAGATCCGGCCGCCGCGCGAGGCGACCGCCCCATCCCACTCCACCGAACATGACTCAACTCCCGCGACGCGCCACCCCCCGCCTCCGGCGATCCACGGTCCTCGTCCTCGGCCTCACGACGCTCTTCACCGCGTGCGTGGACGACGACGACCCGGTCTCCCAGCAGCGCACCGGAACGGTGGCGGTGTTCAACCCGTCGGAGGGCGCCATCCCGGTGCCGAGCGACCTGCTGTTCAGCGGGAGCTTGGACGGGACGTTCAACGTCCCGGTCGAGCTCGATCCCAACACCGGCGCGCCCCTCGATCCGCTGAGCCCGATCATCAGCCTCAACACGGTGGACGGGGCCTCGACCCTGGCGCCGATCCTGATGAACTTCTCCCGGCCCGTGGACCCGGCGACCGTCGTCGCCGGCGGCAGCGTCCGGCTGTTCGAGGTGACCACGTTCGTCGACCCGGTCACCGCCCCCATCGGCGGCCCCGTGACCGGGATCACCACCGAGCTGACCCCGGCGGACTTCAGCGTTTCGGTCCTCACCGAGTTCGCGGGCGCCGGGATCCAGATCCAGCCGCTCTCGCCGCTGACCCCGAGCCGCATCAACCCCGGGACAGGGGCCCTGGAGAACAGCGTCTACATGGTCGTGCTCACGAGCGCGATCCAGGACGTCGAGGGCTTCGCCGTGGAGCGGGACGCCACGTACTTCCTCGCGGCGCAGACCGCCCCCTTCGACCCGGCGACCACCGACGCGGACCTGGTCGCGCTCCAGGGGCTCGTGGGCGCCCAGCTCCTCGCCTACGCCAACGCCGGCAACGACCCGAACGAGGTCGTCTCGTCGTTCACGTTCACCACGCAGTCCATCGGCGCCGGGCTCGGCTCCGTGATCTCCATCGCCAACGGCAACGAGGCGGCCGTCATCGCCGCCACCTGCGCCGCCCTCGGGACCTGCGGGGCCGACACGGATCCGGACCCCCTCTCGGCGACCACCATGAGCATCGCGCCGCTCGCGGTCTCGATCGGGACCGTCCCCGACCTGGTGGGCCCCAACCCGCTCGCCCCCGCCTACGAGGGCTCGGCGGACATCTGGGTCGCCAGCTTCCAGGCGCCGTACTACCTCACCGCCGCGGCGAACACCGAGTTCGCGGCCGCGACCCCGGACCCCTCGCCGAACTTCAGCACCTGGAGCACCCGCTACGTGGCACCCGGTGAGATCGCCCTGGACCCGGCGGACCGCGACAACAACGTCACGCGCTTCAACCCGCTGCCCAAGGCCACGGGCTCCGAGATCATGCCCGCCCTGGTCTCCGTGCCGAGCACGGTGGCCGCCGGCGACAACCTGCCGGTGGTGATCTTCGCCCCGGGGGTCTACCAGACGCGCCTCAACATGCTCTACATCGCGGACGTGATGGCGAGCAACGGCTTCGCCGTGGTCTGCATCGACCTGCCGCTCCACGGCTTCGGTCAGACCGGCGACGTCGGCCAGACCAGCGGCGCGCTGCTCAACGGGGCGAACCTCTTCGTCGGCTACAACCAGGCCAGCGGCGGCCCCCGCGAGCGCACCTTCGGGATGGACCAGTACGCGTTCGACCCGCTCACCGGCCTGCCCTTCCCCGGCCAGGACACCGTCCCGGACCCGTCCGGGCAGAACTTCATCAACCTGCTGAGCCTCGCGGTGACCCGCGACAACCTCCAGCAGGCGGTCGCCGACTTCTCGAACCTGCGGACGGCCATCGCCGACCTGGCGCTGCCGGCGCCCATCGGGGACGTCTTCGACGAGACCAACGTGCACTTCGTGGGCCACTCCCTCGGCGCCATCCTCGGCATGCCGTTCGTGACCCTCGACAACGCCCGGCTCACCGCCAGCACCCTCGCCATGGGCGGCGGCGCGGTCCCCTACCTCCTCGAGTCCTCCGTCGCCTACGGGCCGCTCATCCAGGCCAGCCTCGCGGCGGCGGGCGCCGCGGCCGGGACCCCGGAGTACTGGCAGTTCCTCCAGACGGGCCAGGCCCTCGTGGACACGGCCGACGCCATGAACTACGTCGCGCCGTTCCTCGCCACCGGCGCGAGCCCGATCTTCGCCATGGAGGTGGTCGGGGGCGGCCCCCTCGGCGGCCTCCCGGACGGCACCGTGCCGAACCAGGCCACGGCCAACCCCCTCGGGGGCACCGAGCCGTTCATCACGGCCCTCGGGCTCACGGGCGTGAGCGCCACCAACGCCGGCCTGGGCTTCCCGGGCGCCGCGGTGCGCTACATCGAGGGCTCCCACAGCACCGTGCTCGCCCCCAACGTGGGGGGCATCAGCCCGCAGGCCAGCAACGACGCCGCCTTCCCGGAGATGCAGAGCAACCTCGGCACCTACCACAACTCGGGCGGCACCACGATCACCATCGGCGACCCGACCGTCGTCCAGTGATCCCCGGAAGGCGGGGCGGCCCGATCGGTCGCCCCGCCCGCTGATCCAGCGAGACCGGACCGGCCGAGCACGGCCAGCCACGGGACGACGCACCACGAGAAGAGGCCGGAGCGCAGCGCGCTCCGGCCTCTTCTCTCGTTCAGTGGCACCTGTTCAGTGGCACCCGTTCAGTGGCTCCGCGCGGTGCGGAGCAGGGCGCCGGCGATCACCAGCTGGACTTGCGCATGCCGGGGACCTTGCCCTCGTGCGCGAGCTCGCGGAGCGTCACCCGGCAGATGCCGAAGCGGCGGTACACCGCGCGCGGGCGGCCGGTGAAGGAGCAGCGGTTGCGGATCCGGTTCGGGTTCGCGTTCCGCGGGATCTTGGCGAGGGCGGCGCGCGCCTCGTCCTTCTCCTCCTCGGTGGTCTTGGTGGAGCGGATGATGCTCTTGTACTCCGCGCGGCGGTCGGCGTACTTCTCGGCGAGTCGCCGGCGGCGATCGTTCTTCTGGACTGCGGAGACCTTGGCCATGGAGGGGCGCTCAGTTCGGGGTCGGTGGTGGGTTCGGTCCGTCCGTGGCGCGTGGCGCCGTGTCGGGCGGTGGATCGGGGTCGGGGGGAGCGGGGCTCTCACCCGGGGGGGCCGCGCCGGAGGCCGGGGGCCCGGTTCGGGGGCAAGAAGATACGGTCCCGCCCCTCTGCTGGCAATCCGCTGCGCCGGAAGGCCCGCCGGAAGTGCGGGTTCCCGGGCGGCCCCGCCGCCCGGCAGGGCCCGGGGCGGGCCCGAGGAGCCCCGCTCCCCCCTTCCAAGGGCCCCAGGAAAGGGAGCCAGCAGAGGGAGCCCGGACAGGGAGCCCGGGAGGGAGCCCAGCGCGGTGTCCCCCCGGAAGGGGCCCGGAGAGCCCCCCCGGCGGGCCATGGAGGAGCGACAGCAGCCCCCTGCACCGGTGGCGGATCGCGGACGGCGGCAACCGGGCCCCCACCCATTGGGAGCACCAGGCGGAGGCGGCGCCCCCCGCGACTCGGGGCCCCCCTGGCCCCCACCGGGTTCGATGGCGGGCCGAGGGGCCGGGACGGTCAGGCGAGCTCCTTCCGGAGCCGCTCGAGGAGCTCCCGCGTGGCCGTGATACCGGCCCGCTCGTCGGGGTCGCCCCCCTCGTACTCCACGCCGACCCAGCCGCGGTACCCCGCGTCCCGGACGATCCTCATCATCCGGCCGTAGTCGATCTTCGTCTCGTTGCCCGCGTCGTCGAAGGCGTAGGACTTCGCGCTGACGGCCTTCGCGAAGGGCATCAGGTCCTCGACCCCCTGGTAGCGGTCGTACTCGTAGAAGTTCCCGAAGTCGGGCAGCGTGCCGACCCGCGGGTGGTCGCAGCCCCTCATCACCCCGGCGAGCCAGGCGCCGTCCGAGGACAGGCCCCCGTGGTTCTCCACGATCACGTTGATGTCGTAGGCGTCGCTCACGCGCGCGATGCGCTTGAGCGAGTCGGCGGCGCGCTCGGCCTGCTGCTCGGGGGTGCCCCCACCGCCGGCGTTGACCCGGATGGAGTGGCAGCCCAGGTACGCCGCGGCCGCGACCCACTTGAAGTGGTTCTCCACCGCGTCCCGGCGCCGGCCGTCGTCCTCGTCGGCCAGCTGCCCCTCACCGTCGACCATGATGAGGAGGCTCTCGACGCCCGCGTCGCCGCACGCGCCGCGCAGGTCGTTCAGGTAGCCGAAGTCCGTGCCGCGCCAGACCATCCCGCCGTCGCGACCGGGGGTCTTGAAGAACGAGTTCACGTACTCGACCCCCTCGATCCCGAGGCCCTTGGCGACCCCGGGGAACTCGAGGTTGGTGATCCGCCCCGGCCCGTCGTTCCTGAGGGCGCGGTGGAGGGACCATTCGGCGAGGGAGATGCGGAACCAGGGCTCTTGGGCTTCCATGGGGTCTCGGGCCAGCGTGGCGCCGGTCACCGCCGCCGCGGCCGTGGCGGCGGAGGCCGCGCGGAGGACCTCCCGGCGGGTGAACTCGGGCGTGGAGCTGGGATCGGTGGGCTGCATGTGGGTCGGGGAGGAGGAGAAGAGGAGGGGCCTAGCCTAGCGAAGCCTCGGCGCCGCCGATCGCACGCCAGCCGCGGAGGAGCTCCTCCGGGTCCAGGTCCCGGCCGATGAGGACCAGCTGGGAGACCTCCGGCGCGGCGCCGGGCTCGTCGGTGGCCTCGAGCCACTGGTAGACCCCCTGCACCACGAGCGCGCCGCCCGGCACCCTGAGCACCCCCTTGGCGCGCATGAGCTCCTGGCCGCGGCGACGGGAGAGGAACTCCAGCCACATGAGCGCCGCGTCGCGGTCCACCTCGGCGTCGGCCCGCAGGGAGACGGAGCGCAGCCCCGACGTGTGCTCGGTCCCGCCCCCGCTCGCGGCCGCCAGATCACGCCACCGCTCCCCCGCGCCGTCGACCGGGCCGCCGCCCAGCAGCCAGTCCAGCGGCACCCGGGCGCGCTCGGCGTGGCGCACCGCGGCCAGAGGATTGAGCTCCCCCAGCAGCGCCTCGAGCGCCGGCAGGCGCGCCGCCTCGACGCGGTCCGCGTGGTTGAGGATCAGGCGGTCGGCGTACGCGATCTGGGTCCCCGCCTCGGCGGTCTCCTCCAGCTGGGCCTCCAGCTTCGCCGCGTGGAGCAGGGTCACCACCCCGTCCAGGTGCACCCGCTCGGCGAGGCCGTCGTCCAGGAGGAAGGTCTGCACCGCCGGGCCCGGCGAGGCCGCCCCCGACGCCTCCACGAGGATTCGCTCGGGGCCCCCCTCGCTGCGGCGGAGCCACCGGCCCACGAGCCCGCGCCCCGCTCCCGGCTCCGTCAGCTGGGTGAGCGTCGCCCGGAGGTCGTCCTGGATCTCGCAGCAGATGCACCCGTTGGCGAGCTCCACCACCGCGCTGCCCTCGGCCTCCCTGCGGACGACCAGGTCCCCGTCCACGCCGATCGCCCCGAACTCGTTGACGATCACGGCGCAGCGGACCCCGTGGCTCTCCTCGAGGATTCGCTGGACGAGGGTCGTCTTCCCGCTCCCGAGGAAGCCCGAGATCAGCGTCACCGGCGTGGTCATGGACCCATGACGTGGACCGCGGTCTCCGGCGTCAACGGTCTGGCTCCCTTTGGCGGACCACGGGCGCGCTTTCGGCGACGGCGAGCCCCGCTCGATGGCATGCTCTCCCCAGGGCGCCGCTCCTCACCCGGCGCCCCCCCCATGAGCCCGGCCCACATCCTCCGCCTCTCCCTCGCCGCCGCGGTCGCCTTGGCCCTCGGCGCGTGCGACGGCGATCCGGAGCCCCGCTCGACCTCCGGAGGCGGTCCGGGGGACCGACCGGGGTTCTGGTTCGAGGACGGCGGCGCGCGGCTGCGGGACGCCACCGGCTCCCTCGGGTACGCGTCCGGCTACGAGCCGGCGGAGGAGCGCTGGACCGGCCTCAGGGTCCACGACCCGGAGCGCGCGTTCCTCGAGCCCATGCTGCTCTCCTCGGGGCACGAGCCCGCCGCCTTCGTGCTCCACCCGGACGGGACCCTGGAGCGCCGCTGGGCCCTGGAGGACGCGCCGAACCTGGAGGCGCTCGGGCCTCGGTTCCAGCACCCCACCCAGCGCGCGTGGCGCCGGGTGGAGCCGCTCGAGGGCGGCGACCTGCTGGTGATCCACGAGGGCCTCTGCCTGCTGCGCCTCGGGCCGGACTCGACGATCCGGTGGCGGGCGGTGCCCGGCGCCCACCACGACCTCGAGGTGGACGGCGACACGCTTTGGGCCCTCGACCGCGCCGTCGACGCCCCCACCGAGGCCGAGCTCCGGTGGCGCCCGGACGCCGCGCCCCTGGTGACCCGCGACGGCCTCGTCCGCGTCCGGCTCTCGGACGGAGAGGTCCTCGCGCGCGCGTCGCTGACGGAGCTCCCCGGCGGCGACGCCTGGGAGGCCGCGGTGAGCGAGGCCCTGCGCCGCGCGCGGCGCGTCGACATCGGCGACACGGGACCGGGCGGCGCCCTCCGCCTCGCCCTCGACCCGCTCCACACCAACGCGGTGGCGCGCCTCGACCCCTCCCGCGTCGCCCCCACGGTCTTCCTCCGGGAGCTGGGCGCGCTCGTCGACCTCTCCGACGACCTGACGCGGATCGAGCGGCTCCGCCGGACGCCCTTCGCCGGCGCCCACGACCCGCAGCTGGACCCCGAGGACGGGCGCGTGCTCCTGTTCGACAACCTCGGCGCCCGGGCCGTGCCGCGCTCGAGGGTGCTCTCCCTCGACCTCATCACCGGGGACGTGCGCACGGAGTTCGAGGGCGATGAGGGGGAGCCGTTCTTCTCCCCGGTCTGCGGCGCCGTCCTCCCCCTGCCGGGGGGCCGCCTCCTCGTGCTCGAGAGCACCGCGGGCCGCGCCCTGCAGGTGGATCGCTCCGGGCGGGTGCTGTGGGAGTTCAGGACCCCCTTCCGGATCCCGGAGGAGGACCTCGTCGCGGTGCTTCTCGACATGAGACCCCTCTGAGGGAGGCCGGGACGCTGGCGGCCCGGTTCCGCTCAACCGGGACCCCGAGGACGACCGAGGAGAGGGAGAGGTCTGGCGCCTGCCCCACGCCATGCACCCCATGCCCTCGCGTCCCATGCCCTTCAACCTGTTCCGGCTCTTCCGCTCCCGCAGCGAGGATCCGAACCCGAGCACCGAGTCGTTCTCGGGAGACGAGGACGTCCAGAACCCGGTCGCCCGGGAGCTCGCGCTCCACCTCGCCTTCGAGGGCGCGGTCGCGGAGCGGGTCGAGCTGTTCGACATGAACATCCGCGGCGCCCGCATCCTGGTCCCGTTCCAGGTGGCGCCCGAGGAGGCCGCGGGGCAAGCGGTCCTCCTGGACGTGGCCCACGAGTCCGGCTCGTGGCGGGTCGAGGTGCACGCCACCGTCACCCAGCTCTCCCTGTGGAACGACAGCACCGTGATGCTCGAGGTGGAGTTCACTCGCCTCGGTGAGCTCTACGCCCAGCTCGACAACGCGCTGGGTCGCTACTTCAACCGCCGGGTCTCCGGCCGGGTGGCGCCCGCTCAGGGCGAGCGCATCGGGGTCCGGCTCGCCTACGGCCCGCACCGGGTCCGGGGCCTCGCGAGCGACCTCTCCTCCACCGGGATCTGCGCGCGCGCTCCCCTGGTCCAGGCCGCTGTCTTCCACCTCGGCGAGCGCGTCAAGGCGTTCATCGACCTCCCCGGCAGGGGCGAGGAGATCGAGGTGCCCGGGGTGGTGAAGCACGGCTATCGACACGGCGAGGACGTCCACCTCGGGATCGAGTTCGACCTCAGCGTCGAGTCCGGGATGACCGCCCGGCGAACCGAGTTCCTCCGCTACATCGACGCCCGCCGCAAGGCCGGCGGCGAGATCTCCCGCCAGGCGCTGCGGCGCGCCTGAGCGTGCGGCCGGCCGTGGACGCAGGGCGGCCCGCTGCCTGCGCGCGGTCCGAGCCGTGGACTCGGCGCCGCGCCAGCCCCATAGTGTCCCCATGAGTTCCGGGGGCCACCGCCGTCCGGGGAGCGCCGCGCTCTACGAGACGATCTTCGAGCACGAGACCCGCGCCGGGTTCGTGTTCGACGTCGTGCTCCTCGCGATCATCCTCGCCAGCATCGCGCTGGTGATGGTCGAGAGCGTCGCCAGCTACGCCGAGGCCCACGGGCCCTTGCTCCGCGCCCTGGAGTGGGGCCTGACCGCCACCTTCACCCTCGAGTACCTCGTCCGGCTCTACTGCCACCCTCGGCCCCAGGTCTACGCCCGGAGCTTCTTCGGGGTGGTGGACCTGCTGGCGATCCTGCCCACCTACGTGGCCGCCTTCGTCCCCGGGACCCAGGCCCTCGTGGTGGTCCGGACGCTCCGCCTCCTGCGCATCTTCCGGGTCCTGAAGCTGGCCCAGTTCGTGCACCAGGCGGACGACCTCCGCTCGGCGCTGCGCGCGAGCCTCCCGAAGATCACCGTCTTCGTCATCGCGGTGCTGTCGATGACGACCATCTCGGGCTCGATCCTCTACCTCATCGAGGGCCCCGAGCACGGCTTCGGCAACATCCCCGAGGCCGTCTACTGGGCCATCGTGACCCTGACCACCGTGGGCTACGGGGACATCTCCCCCGACACGCCCCTCGGGAAGTTCGTGGCCTCGATCATCATGGTCATGGGCTACGGGGTCATCGCGGTGCCGACCGGCATCGTCAGCGCCGAGATCGCGCGCGTCCCCCGTCGGGGCGCGGTGGGCGGGCAGGCCTGCGTCGAGTGCAGCTCCGAGAACCA
>JASFWR010000125.1:0-9200 GCA_050049155.1 Planctomycetota bacterium
CCCCGCTCACGCGAGGTGAGCGGGGCCGTCCTGGGTTGGGCGCCGCGCGGGCGCCGGTCGCGATCAGAGGATGTCCAGGATCCCGGTGCCGACGCTGTTGGTCAGCGTGCCGACGTTGGCGCGGTAGTTCGTGTTGCGCCCGATCGGGGTGTTCCAGGGGAGGTCCTGCTTGTCGCAGACGATGCCGAGCGCCACGGCGGAGAAGCCGCGGGCGGTGTCGGTGATCGTCGTGTCGCTCAGCATCTCCACCAGGGGGCCGACCGAGTTGGCGTCACCGATGGTGCCGAGGGCGCTCGCGATGGCGGCCTGGGCCGAGAGGCCCTTCGCCGTGCGCAGCATCTCCACGAGGCCGCCGACCGCCGACTTGTCGCCGAGGAGGCCGAGACCCACGGCCGCCTGCTTGAGGAGGTCGGGGCGGAACTTCGACTTGCCGATGATCTCGTTGAGGCGCTCGATGGAGCCGTTAGCCTCCATCAGGCCGAGGCCGACGGAGATGTAACCGCGGGTGTCGTCGTTGCCGTTGAAGTACTCCAGGCGCTCGAGGAGCAGCTCCTCGGACTGGATGTCCTCCATGAGGCCCAGCGAGATGGCGTAGGCGCCAGCCTCGGCGGGGCGGTCACCCTTGCGGGCGGCGTCGCGCACGGCGGAGACCACGGTGGTCTCGAGGGTGCCGTCGTTCGAGAGCAGCGCGTTCCCGAAGACGCCGAGGGACATGGCCGCCCACGGCTTCTTCTGACCCTTGCCCTTGGCGAGGAAGCCGAGGAGCTCCTTCTGGACCGGGCCCTGGAAGGCCCGCTTGTCGCCCGCGGCGCCGGGGCGGCTCCCCATCTGCGCCAGGGCCATCATCCCGAAGAACTCGGTCTGGTTGTCGGCGGACTGCTTCGCGATGCGGCGCAGCTCGTCGAAGATCTCCTTGTTCTGGTCCGCGCTGGGGCCGTCGCCGCCCTCGGCGTTGCCGATCATCCCGAGGGCGATCGTGCCGGACTGCTGGACCTCGACGGTCTTCTCCTTGGAGTTCTTGTCGACGATGTCCAGCAGGCGCTGGATGACCTCACCGCGGAGCTCGAGCTGGTCCTCGGGGACCTCGGTCTCGTGGGTGGCCAGCAGGCGGGCCGCCGCGATCGGGACCTGGCAGCGCAGGCGGCGCTCCTGGAAGCCCCCCTCGGCGCCCCGGGTGTCCGGGTTCATCCGCATGATGAGGTAGCGGAGGACGTTGGCGCGGTTGGCCGCGGTGACGGCGTTGCCGGTGGTCTCCGCCGCGGCGGGCTCACCGTTCCAGTCCAGGGGGATCATCCCGAGGGCCGCCACGGCGCCGACCTTGATGTCGGGCTGGGCGAAGTCGGGCAGCTCCAGGACGTCGATCAGGTGCTCGACGATGGTCTGGCGCACCGCGTTGTCGCTGGTGCGGTAGCCGACGAGGCCGAGGCCGTAGGCGGCGAAGGAGCGCGTCCGGAAGGGGACCTCCTTGCCGATCAGCTTGCGGCCCTGGGCGTCGTCCTGCATCAGCGAGACGAGCATGGGCACGACGCGGTCGTCGGCGAGGATCCCGAGGGCGAGGGTCGCCGTCTCGGAGATCTCCTGCTCACCGTTGTTGAGGAACTTGGCGAAGATCTCCTGGAACTCGGAGGTGCCGTCGCTGTCCTGGGTGTCGCCGATCTTGGCGAGGGCGATGAGCGCGCCGGTGATGATGTCGTTCTGACGCTCCTTCTCGAGGACCATCTTCAGGGCGGGCACCACCTCGTTGCGGATCATGTCCTCGGTCGGACGCAGGGTGTCCTTGACCTGCTCCGCCTGGCCGCGGCCGAGGAAGAAGTCGTCGCTGGTGGACTGGATCGTCCCGCTGCGGACCTTGGAGCGGAGGTTCAGGTACGGCTCCTTGTTGAAGCCCCACCAGAAGTCCCAGATGGAGAAGTCCTGCCCGAGGTCCACGGTGCCGCCCGAGGTGGGCGCGGTCTGGGTCGGGCCCGCTGCGGGGGCGCCGGGGCTGGCCGGACCGGGCGTGGAGGGCGCCGACGGACCGGGCGCGGAGGGGCCGGACGGGCCGGGGGAGGCCGGGCCGCCGCCGCCGCCACCACCGCCGCCGCCGCCGGGCGGAACGGTGTCACCGGGGCCCCGGTAGGTACCGCCGTGGCCGAACGAGGCCGAGGGCAGACAGAGGGCGCCCACAGCGACGAGGGCACCAACGAGCATCTGGTTCTTCATGTTGACTGGATCGTGTCGATCTCTCGGATCTTCGGTGATCAATCGGGTTCGGGTTCACGCAGCCCCGCTCCGGCGCCCGACGGGGCGGTCACGAGCGGTCGACGCTTCGGTCGGGTTGTGAGGCCGGGGCGGGAGGAGAACTCCGGCGGGGACCCATGTTCGCAACGGTCGTGCCAGGGGGCGCTCGCGCTGCCACGACCCGGGGAGGTCCCCGGACCGATGCAGCCATGATAGTGCTCCGAGCCCCCACGGACACCGTCCTGAGGGGCTGGATGGGGCACTTTTCGGGGGCTCGGGTCGATCCGGGCCGATTCTGGGCGGGCCTGGCGTCACGGCGGCGTAACGGCGGTTCACGCGAGACCACGGATCGGGCGGCCCAGCCTTCAATCGACCACCCCCAGGTTGCAGACTCGACTCCGTGAGACACCCGTGGTCCCCCCTCACCGACTGGCTCTCCTCGCCCTTCGGATCCAGCTCCGTGGACGCGGAGGCGGACCCGGAGGACTCCGAGGCCTGGACGGAGACCGCCTCGAGGCTGGGGCTGGTCCGTCTCGGCTGGCGCCCGGTCGGCCGGGAGGGGTCCTTCGACCTCGCGTTCCCGTGCGAGCGGGCCCTCGTGAAGGCGGACGCCAGGGGGCAGCTGCTGGGGCGGAGGGGGCCGGGGGAGGCACCCTCCACGCCGGGGGCCAGCGAGGAGGCGACGTACGAGGTGGCGGACGGCGTGCTGGTGGCGGCCGCCCCGGCCGGCAACCTCCCGCCCCGTCGAGCCCTCCTGGAGGTGGGGACGCTCGCCGCCGCCATGGGGGCCCGCCGCGCGGCCCGCGAGCGCCTGCGGCGGGCGGAGCGTGCGGCTGCCCAGGGCCGGAACGCCGCCGCGGCGGCCCACGACCTGCGGAACGAGCTCACCCGCGCCGTGCTCCACGCGAAGCGGGACGCGGACGGGGACCCGGAGCGCGTCCTCGAGGCGCTCGAATCCGCGCGGGACCTTGCGCAGACCGCGCTCGCCGCCGGCGACGCGGACGTGGCGCGGAGCCTGCCGCGACCGGTGCGCCTCCGTGAGCTGCTGGTGGGCGAGGCCCAGGCGGCCCTCGCCGCTGCACGGGGCGGCGGTGACCAGGGACCCGGGTTGAAGGTGCGATGCCCGAAGGAGCTCCAGGTGCTGGCTCCTCCGCGCGCCCTGTCACGGGCGCTCCGCAACCTCCTCACCAACGCTCTGGAGGCCGCCGCGCGCCGACGGGAAGGTCCGGGCACGGTCACCCTCGAGGCCCGGCGTCTCGCCGAAGAGGCCAGGGGCCTCGACGTCGAGATCGCGGTGGGGGACGACGGCGTCGGCATGGGGCGCGCGGCCCTGAACGCCTTCCTGGACGGCGGCGCCTCCTCGGGCCAGGGGGCCGTCCCCACGCACCCGGCGAGGCCCGACGACAAGCCCGGGTCCACGGGGCTCGGCACCGCCAGTCTGCGGCTCGCGCTGTCCGAGACGGGGGCGCGGCTGCGCGTCCGGAGCGCGCCTGACGCCGGGACCGTGGCGTGCTTGGACCTGCGCGCTGTGGGGGGCGGATCCACGACCGTCGTGATCGACGGCGACGCGCGTCGGGCCGCTGCGACGGCCGAGCGGCTGGAGCGAAGCGGGCGCGAGGCGGTGTGGGTCTACAGCTCGGGGCGCGGCGCGCTGCGCGCGATCCGGGCCGGAGCCGTGGCGGAGGTGTTCAGCGCCGTCGAGCAGTTGGACCCGGAGGTGCGCGCCGACCTCGCGGTCACCTGCAGGGAGGCGAAGGTCCCGCTGACCTGGCTCTCGAACGCTGCTCGGCTCGACCTCGGTCGACCGCTCGTGGTGGTGCCGACGGCGGCCTCCGCGTGCACGGCGACGGCGAAGCCCGCTCCCGTGGACGACCTGCGCCCGGGGCAGGCCGGCGCGCACGCCGTCCGCACCTGACCTCGCATCGGCGTCGCCAAGGCCCGACGGCCACGGGACCGGCCTGTGGCGCGCGAAAGTCTCGGAGCGCCCGTGCGGTGGCGCCTCGCACCAAGCAGCAGGCCCGTGGCTCGCCATCAGGGGCGGGCCACGGGCCTGTGTCGTGCAGGGTGCCTGGCTCGTGCCGGGCGCTCGGCCCGCGGTCTAGTTCCGGCGTCGCAGCGTCGCCCGCGCGTACTCGCGGTTCATGCGGGCGATGTTGGTCACCGAGATGCCCTTCGGGCAGGCGGCCTCGCACTCGTAGTGGTTGGTGCAGTTGCCGAAGCCCTCGGCGTCCATCTGGTCCACCATGGCCAGGGCGCGCTGGTCGCGCTCGGGCTGCCCCTGGGGGAGCAGGGTGTACTGGCTCAGCTTGGCGGAGGTGAAGAGCATCGCGGAGGCGTTGGGGCACGCGGCCACGCATGCGCCGCAGCCGATGCAGGCGGCGGCGTCGAAGGCCATGTCGGCGTTCTCCTTGTTCACCGGGATCGCGTGCGCGTCGGGCGCCGAGCCGGTGTTGATGGAGATGTAGCCGCCGGCCTGCTGGATGCGATCGAAGGCGCTCCGGTCGGTCATCAGGTCCTTGACCACCGGGAACGCGTTGGCGCGCCAGGGCTCCACCCGGATGCGGTCTCCGTTGCGGTACTCGCGCATGTGGAGCTGGCAGGCCGTGGTGCGATCGCGGGGGCCGTGGGGCTTCCCGTCGATCGTCATGGCGCACGAGCCGCAGATGCCCTCGCGGCAGTCGTGCTCGAACACGAAGGGCTCCTGGCCCGACTCCACGAGCTGCTCGTTCAGGACGTCGAGGAGCTCGAGGAAGGACATGTGCTCGTTGGCCATGACCTCGTGCTCCTCGAAGGCCCCGGGGGCGCCCGGCGCGCTCTGCCGCCAGACCTCGAGGACGATCCGCATGTCGCCGTGGTTCTTCTTCTGAATCATCTGAGTGCCCTCGGGTTCACTTGTAGCTGCGGGTGGTGAGCTTGACCTCCTCGAAGGTCAGCTGCTCGCGGTGCTCGGTCGGGAGCTTCTCCTCCTCGGTGAACTCCCAGGCGGAGACGTGGGCGAACGCGTCGTCGTCCCGGCGCGCCTCGCCCTCCTCGGTCTGGTGCTCCGCGCGGAAGTGCCCGCCGCAGGACTCGTCCCGTACGAGGGCGTCGTTGAACATCACCTCGGCGAACTCCATGAAGTCGGCCACGCGGCCGGCCTTCTCGAGGTCCTGGTTGACGTTCTCCGGGTCGCCGCAGACCTGTACGTTCTGCCAGAACTCGGCGCGGAGGTTCCGGATCTGCTGGATGCCCTCCTGCAGCCCCTCGGCGGTCCGCTCCATGCCGCAGTAGTTCCACACCACGTTGCCGAGCTCCCGGTGCAGGGAGTCCACGCTGCGAGACCCGTTGCAGGCCAGGAGCCGCTCGGCGCGGGAGCGCGCGTTGTGCTCCGCCTCCTTGAAGGCGTCGTGGTCCGTGGAGACCGGCTCGAGCTGGCGGCCCGCGAGGTGGCTGGCGATGGTGGCGGGGATGACGAAGTAGCCGTCGGCGAGGCCCTGCATGAGGGCGCTGGCCCCGAGGCGGTTGGCGCCGTGGTCGGAGAAGTTGGCCTCCCCGAGCACGAACAGCCCCGGCACCGTGCTCTCCAGGTTGTAGTCCACCCAGAGGCCGCCCATCGTGTAGTGCACGGCGGGGAAGATGCGCATGGGGACCTCGTACGGGTTGTCGCCCGTGATCCGCTCGTACATCTCGAAGAGGTTGCCGTAGCGCGCCGCGATGGCGGCCTTGCCGTCTCGACGGATCGCCTCGCCGAAGTCGAGGTAGACCGCCTCGCCGGTGGGGCCCACGCCGCGGCCCTCGTCGCAGACGGTCTTGGCGTTCCGTGAGGCCACGTCGCGGGGGACGAGGTTGCCGAAGCTCGGGTACTTGCGCTCCAGGTAGTAGTCGCGCTCGCCCTCCGGGATGTCCTGGGGGGCGCGCGGGTCGCCCTCCTTGGCCGGCACCCAGACCCTGCCGTCGTTGCGCAGGGACTCGCTCATCAGGGTGAGCTTGGACTGGTAGTCGCCCGAGCGCGGGATGCACGTCGGGTGGATCTGCGTGTAGCACGGGTTGGCGAAGAAGGCTCCGCGCTTGTGGGCTCGCCAGGCCGCCGTGACGTTCGAGTTCTTCGCGTTGGTGGAGAGGAAGAACACGTTGCCGTAGCCGCCGGTGCAGAGCAGCACGGCGTGAGCCGCGTGGCGCTCGTACTCCCCGGTCACCAGGTTGCGGACGATGATCCCGCGGGCGACGCCGTCGACCACCACGAGGTCGACCATCTCCCGCTTGGTGTAGCTCTCGATGCGCCCGGCGTGGATCATCCGGTTCATCGCGCCGTAGGCGCCGAGCAGCAGCTGCTGGCCGGTCTGACCGCGCGCGTAGAAGGTGCGGGAGACCTGGGCGCCGCCGAAGGAGCGGTTGTCCAGCAGGCCGCCGTACTCGCGGGCGAAGGGCACGCCCTGGGCGACGCACTGGTCGATGATGTCGACCGACACCTCCGCGAGCCGGTGCACGTTGGACTCCCGGCTCCGGTAGTCACCGCCCTTCACGGTGTCGTAGAAGAGCCGGTGGACGCTGTCGCCGTCCCCCTTGTAGTTCTTGGCCGCGTTGATCCCGCCCTGGGCGGCGATCGAGTGCGCGCGCCGCGGGCTGTCGTGGATGCAGAACGACTTCACGTTGTAGCCCATCTCCGCGAGCGTCGCGGCCGCGGAGCCGCCCGCGAGGCCGGTCCCCACGACGATCACGTCGAACTTCCGCCGGTTGGACGGGTTGACGAGCTTGAGGTCGAACTTGTGCCGGGACCAGCGCTCGTCCATGGGGCCGCCGGGCACCTTGGAGTCGAGGCGGGAGGAGCTGTTGGGAGAGTCTGCGATCGTCATGTTGCGTGCTTCCTTGGGCCGGACGCGGGAGGCGATGGGCGCGCCGGCTCAGCGCGTGAAGAACAGATAGAACGGAATGCCGCCGAAACCAGCGACCAGCAGGGCGGTGATCAGCCGCCCGGTGTTCTGGATGAGGACGCGGTAGCGCGGGTGCGCCACACCCAGGGTCTGGAACGCGCTCTGGAACGCGTGCCACATGTGTAGCCCGACGAGGACCACGGCGCCCGTGTAGATCACGAACCCGACGGGTTGTCGCAGCCGGTCGACGACCATCTGGGCGAGGTCGTACTCCTCGAGGAGCTCCTTGGAGATCCGGAAGTCCCAGATGTGAACCACGAGGAACACGAGGAGCAGGGGGCCGGTGATCCACATGGTCGTGGAGGCGATCGTCTTGGCGCCCATGCCGAGGTCCGACCGGTAGCGCTCCTTGCGCGAGGCGCGGTTCCTGCCGGTCAGCAGGAACGCGAAGAGCACGTGGACCACGAACAGGCCCAGGAGCCCGGCCTCCGCCACCGGCAGGAGCGGGTTGCTCTCCAGCACCTCCGCGTAGGCGTTGAAGGCCTCGTTCCCGGCGTAGAGCGTCAGGTTGCCGGCCATGTGCACCAGCAGGAACAGCGTCAGCGAGAGGCCGGTGACGGCCATGACGTACTTGCGCCCGATGGATGAGTTCAGGAAGCGGATGAACGAGTTCATGGGTGGCTGACTTGAGCTGGACGCTCGTGCCGCGGTTGGACCGATGGGGTGGGTCGGAGGGTCGGTGGGGGGCCTTGTCGGTGGGGGAGAGGACGAGGCCTGTTCGCGACCCAGGGTCGCATGGGGGAAGCCCTCGATGCCGATGGGGGCCGTCAGCAGGGGATTCGGTCCGAGGATTCTATCGGTCGGGGTGGGCCGCTAGCATGTCTTGCGATCCGATTCCTCTGGGCTCTGCGGCGCTTTGCACGAGGCTCTTCGTCGCGCCATGGCCGTCCCCTCACACAAATCGCTCCGACTCCTCCTGGTTCGGCACGGGGAGGTCGACGCGCGCTGGCGTGGGACCATCTATGGGCGGCTGGACGT
Organism: Planctomycetota bacterium; assembly: GCA_050049155.1. Taxonomy (GTDB): domain Bacteria; phylum Planctomycetota; class UBA1135; order UBA1135; genus Saltatorellus. The sequence continues at coordinate 8,109 of JASFWR010000125.1, forward strand.
GCCGCTCTCGGAGCGCGGGCATCGACAGTCGCAGCTGGTGGCGGATGCTCTCCGGTCGGAGGACCTGGAGGCGGTCGTCAGCTCCGGGCTCCAGCGCGCGGAGGCGGCGGCCGCGCTCATCCGGGCGGGCCGGGGCTCCATCCAGAGGCAGGACGAGCCGAGGCTCACCGAGCTGGATCGTGGGCGCTGGGCCGGGCGGCTCATCGACGATCTGGCGCGCGAGGCGCCCGCCGAGATGGAGCGCTGGCGTGCTGCCCGGGGCGCGATCCAGGCCCCCGGCGGTGAGGACCCTGGGGATCTGGCCCTTCGAACCCACGCGGTCTTCGACGAGCTCGCGGCCCGCCACGCCGGCGGCACCGTGGTCGTGGTGGCCCATCTTTGGGTGGTCCGGAGCGCGTTGACCGCCTGCCTGGGGCTGCCCATGTCGGCGTCGGCTCGGCTCGGGCTGCCCCCGGGCGGGATCTGCGAGGTGTCGTGGCCGGAACGGGGCGCGGCGCCTGCCCGCGGACCACGGCTCCAGCGACTGGGCGTCTAGCGGCATTTTCCCAGGGGCTCTCGACCCGGTGGTCGATGTTGGAGCAGTTGATTCCAGGGTTTGACCACGGGTGAGGAAGGAAGGCGCCGAGCTACGGCCCGGGCGCGTTCCGGGGGTATAAGTGTGGCGTGGCTACCAAGAACTGTTTCATCGACAAGCAGCGTCCCTGCGACCTGACTTGCAAGGCCGCGTTTCCGGTCGAAGACGCCGTGGACCCGGTCGACTGCTACTTCATCTGGCTGGCGTCGCACCTCGGTGATTCGGCGTTCGACTTCCGGCGCCTCTTGGACAGCCAGCTGCCCCGTGAAGGCGGACCGGGTCCGAGCGGGCCGACGGGCACCACGGGGCCGGGCGGGCCCGGTCCGGACTTCGGCGGCTCCCCGAACTGAGGGGCGCGAGGCCGCCGAGGTGCATCGGCATGGCGCGCCGTCAAGGGGGTGGCGCGGGGGCTCGCCGGGAAGGTCTTTTCCCGCCGGGCCTGGAGGAGCACTCGTCGCGGCTGCCAGAGGGGGCCGCAGGTGACTCTGAAGTCGACTGCTGGGTCCACGGGCCGCGGG
>JASFWR010000127.1:0-9120 GCA_050049155.1 Planctomycetota bacterium
TCCGGTGGGGCGAGGTGCTCGTGGAGCAGGACGGCGACGCGGAGCTTCCTTCGGCTCATCGCTGGTACCTCGGGTGCCCGCCGTACACGAACTGGGAGGAGAGGGAGGTGAGCACGATGGCGGCGTCCAGCAGGGCGTCGTCCTCGCCGCGGCTGAGGCGCAGGTCCTCGGTCCGGGCGCGGAGCGTCATCTCGCGGACCACGTGGTCCAGGAGGTAGCGGTGCTGGCCCGTGACCTCGGCGACCTGGCGCACGAGGCGCGCGCGGTGCCTGCGGAGGAAGGGCGCGAGCCGCGGGGCGCCCTCCGCGGCGCCCTCCCCGCGGGGGAAGGAGTGCCTGAGCTGGCCGTTGAAGGCGGGCGTGCCCTCGCTGGCGTAGATCGCCTTCTTCTGCTCGTAGTACTCGCCGAGGGTCATGCGGACGCGGTGGAGCGGCTCCTCCCGTCGCCGCGTCGTCCGCCGCGGCGCGCGCCGGGCGAGGTCGGCCATGAGGCCGTCCATGTAGCGGAGCTTGTCGAGGGCGGGCCAGCCCTCGTACCGCCGCTTCCACCGGCTGCCGGGCTGGAGCCACACGGCGAACGTCTCCGCGTAGTCCTCCAGCGGGTGGCTCTGGGCGTACCAGTAGTCGAGGTGCTGCACGAAGGCCCGGCTGTTGGGGTCCGGGGTGTAGGCGCTGCTGTACGGCGCTCCCGCCGACCCGAAGGCCTCGCGCCAGCTGCGCCGGCGCCGGAGCCCGTAGGCGTTGTCCAGGGCGTGGGCGGCCTCGTGCCGCATGATCTTCATGCAGCCCTTCCGCGTGGCGCCCTCGACCTCGAGCATCTGCGACCGCTCCAGGCGGACGAGCCGCGGGTGGGCCAGGTAGAAGGGCACGGCGAAGCCCGTGGTGTCGTCCGGCGTGAACCACTCCGTGGAGAGCCACGCGTAGGGCCGGAAGCGCATCCCCTTGCGCTCCAGCTCCCCGTGCAGCTCGTCGAGCCGCGCCTGCAGGGGCGAGTCCTCGAGCTCCAGGCCCAGGTCCTGGATGCGCACCGACAGGAGGCGGTCGAGGGGGAGGTGGGTCCAGCGCATGGGAAGGGGCCCCGCGGAGCGAGCGCTCCGCGGGGCCCCTGAGCCTAATGGACGGCGACCGGGGGTGGCCAGCGGCCGCCGCCCGGGCGCGGCCGGGTCACTTGAGGTCGAGGACGCCGGTGCCGTCCCCGCTCGTGAGGGTCTTGGTGTTGGCGAGGTAGTTGGAGCCCATGGTCAGCATCGTGCGCCAGGGCCGCGACGTCCGATCCCCGCAAAGCCCGAGGGCCACCACGGCGGTCTCGCGGATGGTCGTGGAGTACCTGTCCTCCTTGTCCATCACGATCTCGCACAGGATCTCGACGCCGCGCGCGTCCCCGATGTAGCCGAGGGCGGACACGGCCGCGATCTGGCGGGCCTCGCCGTCCTCGTCCTCGAGGGACTCGTTCAGCACGGTCAGCAGGGACTCCGCGACGCTGTTGTCGCCGAGCATGCCGAGGGCGAGCCCCGTGCGGGTCTGGAGCAGGGGCTCCTCGTCCGCCTCGACCAGGGTCTCCTGCAGCGACTCGATCGCCTCGCGGGCGCCGACCATCCCGAGGGACATGGCGACGTAGCCGCGGGCGTCCTCGTCCCGGACCTGGTCCAGCTTCTTCATGAGGCGCGGGGCGGCGTCCGGGGTGCCCCGGAGGCCCATGGCGATGGAGTACGCGCCCAGGTCCGCGACCCGCTTGGCGGAGCGCATGGAGGACAGGATCGCGGTGTCCACGCCGGAGTCGGGCTCGACCCCCTTGGCGCGCAGCTCGTGGCCGAGCACGCCGAGGGCGATGGCCGCCCACGCGCGCTCCTTCTTCTTGCCGGAGAGGCTGCGGGTCAGGGTGTTGCGCACGTCGCCGATGCCGGCGAAGGGCTCGTCGCCCTGACCGGCGTGGCCGCCGACCTCCGCGAGGGAGATCATGGCGAAGCGCCGCTCCATGTCGCCGCCGCTCTTCATCGAGCGGCGGAGCGCCCAGCGGATCCACTTGTCGGTGTTGTCGTCGTCGGCGTCGCCGATCAGGCCGAGGGCGAGCACGGCGCTCTCCCGGACCTGGCGCGGCTGCCGGGCGGACTTCTCGAGGGCGCGCACGAGGACCTCGGCGACCCCCTCCTTCATCCGCTCGGTCATCCCCTCCGGGCGCGCGGCCACCAGACGCCCGAGGGTCGTCGCGGTGTGGGCGCGCAGGATCGGGTCGAACTCCTCGTCCGCGGTGAAGTACCGCATGAGGTAGGTGACCTGGGGGCGGAGCGAGGTGTGGGGGTCCGGGACCACGCAGGTGCCGCAGTAGCACGCCACCACGTCCTCGTCCACGCTCAGCGGGACGAGCCCGAGGGAGATCATCGCCGCGACCCGGGCGTCGTTGGCGTCCGACGCGTCGTTCTCGAGGATGTCGATCAGGGTGCGGACCACCTTGGAGCGGACCTGCTGGTCGGTGCTCCGGGCGCCGATCATGCCGAGGCCGTACGCCGCGTAGGAGCGCATGGTCATGGGCACGCGGGCCGTGGGGTGCTCGCCCTCGGGGGTGATGAGCTCACAGCCCTCGGTGGTGTTCAGCGCGATCTCGCGCAGCATGGCGACCCGGTCCGCCTTCCCCGTCAGGCCGAGCACGAAGGCGGCCGTGGGGTGCATGACGTCCGTGCCGTTGGCGAGGAACCAGTTGGCGACCCAGTCGAACTTACCCTGGTTCTCGCCGCCCACGCGCGTCATCGCGATGAGCGCGGACTGGCAGAACTCGTTGGAGCCGCCCTTCTCGAGGCCCTTCAGCAGGGCGTCCGAGAGCACGCCGTCGATGATCCGGTCGTGGGCCCGGCCGCCGATGGATTGCTGCTCGCGCTGACCGCTGCCGAGGTAGAAGTCGTCGCTGCCGGTGAAGGCGCGGCCGGTCTGGATGTTGGTGAACCGCAGGAACCGGTCCTTGTTGAAGGACCACCACAGCTGCCAGTCCGAGCTGTCCTCGATCCGACCGAACCGGTCGATGTCGTAGGGGTCCTGGCCGGGCATCACCGGGAGCCCGCCCAGCGGGATCTCGGGGAGGCCCATGGGGGGGACCTGAGGGCCGGGCGTCTGGGGGCCTGCGCCGCCGCCGGCGGGGCCGGCCGCGGGGCCTCCGGAGGCGGGGCCGCCGCCTGCGGGACGCGGAGCGTCAGCGGGTCGTGCACCCCCACCGGGGGCGCGGGCACCACCGCCTCATCATTGGAAGGCGAAGGTCCAGTCGGCGCAGCCGATGGCGCCTCCGAGGACCACGGCCGTGCGAGCGAGCAGGACGTTGAACGAGGTCATGTGGGATTCCTGGCGGGATGCCGGTGTTTGGGCGGGCGGGCAGGCTCCGGAACGGAGCGCACCGTCCCCTTGACTAGGGTACGCGGCCCCAGGGTTTCGTTCGACCGGCGGAACGGATCCGTGGCCTCGATTCCCCGGCCTCGCGTCCCTGGTCCCGGCGTCCCTGGTCCCCGGGCCGCCGGCCCTCACGCCCCCGGGGCTCCACCGCGGGCGAAATGCTCGTTCCCGGACGTTCTGGGGCGGAAAGCCCGGGCCCGTGGGCCTACCATGCTGCCCGTCGCCGGACCCCGAAGCGGGGCGAGGCGCATTGCCCGAACCGCTTCGCGGTGTGTCTCGCCCTGAGCGCACGCGGAGGTCACCGGCGGGGGCGGCGCGCGCGCGCCTGAGAAGCACCCCTCGAACCTGATCCGGCTCGCACCGGCGTAGGAAGTCCAATGACCCAGATCGAAGACCAGCCCACCGACACCCTCGAGCCCTTCGAGGAGAGCTTCCCCAGCTCCCACAAGATCCACGACCGCGTGGAGTGGAACGGGCACGTGCTCCACGTGCCGAAGCGTCGGATCCACCTCTCCAACGACGACGACCCCGTCGACGTCTACGACACCTCGGGCCCCCAGGGCTGCGACGTCCGGGTGGGGGTCCCGAAGCCGCGGGCCGAGTGGATCGCGGCCCGCAGGGAGGGGAACTCCACGGGCAACTTCAGCCAGATGCACTACGCCCGGCGTGGGGTCGTCACGGAGGAGATGGCCTTCGTGGCCGCGCGCGAGGGGGTCGACCCCGAGTTCGTGCGGGACGAGATCGCGCGGGGTCGGGCGGTGCTGCCCGCGAACATCAACCACCCGGAGATCGAGCCGATGATCATCGGCACGAACTTCCTGGTGAAGATCAACTCCAACATCGGCAACTCGGCCGTGACCAGCTCCATCGAGGAGGAGGTCGAGAAGCTCCAGCGCAGCATCCGCTGGGGGGCCGACACGGTGATGGACCTCTCCACCGGGGACAACATCCACGAGACCCGCGAGCACATCATCCGCAACAGCCCGGTGCCGATCGGGACCGTGCCGATCTACCAGTGCCTCGAGAAGGTGAACGGGAAGATCGAGGACCTGAACATCGACCTCTTCCTCGAGACCCTCGTGGAGCAGGCCGAGCAGGGCGTGGACTACTTCACGATCCACGCCGGCGTGCTCCTGCGGTACGTGCCCCTCACGGCGAACCGCGTCACCGGGATCGTCAGCCGCGGCGGCTCGATCATGGCCAAGTGGTGCCTCGCCCACCACGAGGAGAACTTCCTCTACACCCACTTCGAGCGCATCTGCGAGGTGATGAAGAAGTACGACGTCTCCTTCAGCCTCGGGGACGGCCTGCGCCCGGGATCCATCGCGGACGCCAACGACGAGGCGCAGTTCGGCGAGCTCGAGACGCTCGGTGAGCTCACGAAGATCGCCTGGGAGCACGACGTCCAGGTGATGATCGAGGGGCCGGGCCACGTGCCCATGAACAAGATCAAGGAGAACGTCGACAAGCAGATGGAGGTCTGCCACGAGGCGCCCTTCTACACCCTCGGCCCCCTCACCACCGACATCGCCCCCGGCTACGACCACATCACCAGCGCCATCGGCGCCGCGATGATCGGCTGGTACGGCACCGCGATGCTGTGCTACGTCACGCCGAAGGAGCACCTCGGCCTCCCGAACGCCAAGGACGTCAAGGACGGCGTGATCGCCTACAAGATCGCCGCCCATGCCGCGGACCTCGCCAAGGGGCACCCCGGCGCCCAGGCCTGGGACGACGCCCTCAGCAAGGCGCGCTTCGAGTTCCGCTGGCAGGACCAGTTCAACCTGTCCCTGGACCCGGTCACGGCGCGCTCCTACCACGACGAGACCCTCCCGGCGGAGGGGGCCAAGGTGGCCCACTTCTGCTCCATGTGCGGGCCGCACTTCTGCTCCATGCGCATCACCGAGGACGTCCGGACCTTCGCCAAGGAGAACGGCCTCGAGAGCAAGGAGGCCATCCAGGCGGGGATGAAGGCCAAGGCCAGCGAGTTCAAGGAGCAGGGGAGCGAGATCTACTCCTGACCCTCCTCGGGGCGTCCGAGCGGGGCCGGGGCCACCCTCAGGGGGGCTCCGGCCCCGTCGTTTAGCGGCGGTGTACGACGCGATCAGCGCAACGGGGCTCGGAGTCGGGGCCCCGTGCCGATTAGATGGGGGCCTGCCCTCGCGTCCCCGAGCCCTCGCGCCTCCGGGCCCTCGCGCCTCCGGGACGGCCCCGGCACGCCATGCTGAACCTCCTCAAGCAGCGCTCCTTCGGATCCCTCGTGCTCTCCCAGTTCCTGGGGGCGTTCAACGACAACGCGTTCAAGCAGCTGGTCCTGCTCCTGACGGTCGCCGCCGCGACGACCGGGGCGGTGCCGTGGGTCGAGCAGAGCGAGCTCGCCGTCACGGCCGACGGGGTGAACCGCCAGGAGCTGCCCGCCACCATCTTCGCGCTCCCCTTCGTGGTCCTCTGCCTAGTGACCGGCGCCCTCGCGGACCGCTTCTCGAAGTCCACGATCATCAAGCTGGCGAACCTCCTGGAGGTGGTGGTGATGGGCCTCGCGCTCCTGGCCATCTACCTGGAGAGCTACCTGGGCCTGCTGCTGGTGGTCGGGGCCATGGGGGCCCAGAGCGCCCTCTTCGGGCCGTCGAAGTACGGGATCCTCAAGGAGCTCCTCGACGAGCGCGACATGTCACGCGCCAACGCCCTGATCCAGACCACCACGACCGTGGCGATCCTGGGGGGCGTCCTCGTGGCGGGCGCCCTGCTCGACCACTTCCCGGACCGCCTGTGGCTGCCGGGCATCGCCTACGTGGTCATCGCCTCGGCGGGCCTCCTCGCGTCCCTGCCCATCCGGCACCAGGCGGCGCGGGTCCCCGGCCGTGAGATCCCCTGGAACCTCCCGCGCGAGTTCGCGCGCCACTGCAGGGCCCTGCGCGGGCACCCGACCCTCGCCGTCTCGATCTTCGGGAGCGCCTTCTACTACTTCGTCGGCGCCCTGCTCCTGCTGGTGGTCAACGAGTACGGCCTCCTCGAGCTCGGCCTCTCGAGCTCGCAGACCGCCGGCCTCATGGGGCCCGTCATCATCGGCATCGGCCTCGGCGCGGTGGCCGGGGGCAAGCTCTCCGGGGACCGGATCGAGGGCGGCCTCGTGCCCCTCGGGCTGTTCGGCATGGCCGGCGCGCTCCTCGCGACCCAGGCCGCGCCCCACAGCGTCCTCTGGGTCCAGGCCTGCCTCGGCGTCCTCGGCTTCTCGTCGGGGATCTTCTCGCTGCCGATCCGGACCCTCGTCCAGGTCCTCCCGCCGGAGGAGGACCGCGGGTCGGTGCTCGGCTTCAGCCAGGTGCTCGACTTCACGGGCATCCTGCTCGCCGGCCCCTTCATGGCGCTCCTCAAGGGGCTGGCCCTCTCGCCGCCCGGGATGATGGTGGCGATCGCGGTCCTGGTCCTCCTGGGCTTCGCCGTGTCCCTCCGCTTCGCGGCGCACTTCACCGTGCGGCTCGTGGCGTGGATCTTCGCCCACACCGTCTACCGCACGCGCGTCGTGGGCGGGCACCGCCTCCCCGAGTCCGGCGGGGCGCTGCTGGTGGCCAACCACGTGTCCTTCGTCGACGCGGTCCTGATCGCCGCGTCCACAGAGCGCCCGGTGCGGTTCCTGATGTACCGCGGGTTCTTCGACGTGCCGCTCCTCGGGTGGTTCGCCCGGAAGATGGAGGCCATCCCCGTCAGCAGCAAGGACTCCAAGTCCCAGAAGGCGGCGGCGCTCGCCGAGGCGGCGGACGCGGCCCGCCGCGGGGAGCTGGTCTGCATCTTCGGTGAGGGGGCCCTGACCCGGACGGGCCACATCATGTCCTTCGCCAGCGGGCTGGAGCGCATCGCGCGCGGGGCCGACGTGCCGATCTACCCCGTGGCCCTCGACCGGCTGTGGGGGAGCATCTTCAGCCACCACGGCGGCCGGGTCTTCTGGAAGCTCCCGCGGCGGCTGCCCTTCAAGGTGGACCTGCACGTGGGCGCCCCCCTGCCGCCCGACACCTCGGCCTTCGAGGTGCGCCAGCGGATCGCCGAGCAGGTGGCGGAGCTGCGCACCGAGCGCCAGGGGCGCCGCGGCTCCCTGGCCTGGCGCTTCCTCAAGGAGGCGCGCGCCAACGCCGGCCGGCCCGCGGTGCTGGACAGCACGGGCGCGGACCTCGACTACCGCAAGCTCATGGTGGGGGCCCTCTGCCTGCGGGACGCCCTCCGCGCGCGCCTCGGGGACGAGCGCGCCGTGGCGGTCCTCATGCCCCCCGGCGCGGGCGGCGCCCTGGTGAACATCGCCCTCGCCCTCGACGGGCGCACCTCGGTCAATCTGAACTACACGATGTCCAACGCCGACCTCGCCGCCATGTGCGAGACCGCGGGCGTGCGGCACGTGATCACGGCCCGCCGCTTCCTCTCGGGGCTCGACCGGCCGTCGCCCCTGGAGGAGGAGCGCACGGTGCTCCTCGAGGACGTCCGCGGCGACATCTCCACGGGCGGCAAGCTGAAGTACCTGGCCCTCTCCTTCCTCCCCGGGGTCTGGCTGGCCAACCTCCTCGCGCCGCGAGGGGACGGCCGGAAGGCCGAGTCCGAGGAGGTCGCGACGATCATCTTCTCGAGCGGGAGCACCGGGGTGCCGAAGGGCGTGATGCTCACGCACTCCAACGTCCTCTCCAACGTCCAGTCGGTGCTCGAGGTCATCTCGCTCGGCCCGGGCGACGGCGTGCTGGGCGTGCTGCCGTTCTTCCACAGCTTCGGCTACACGATCACTCTCTGGGCGACGGTGCTCTCCGGCGCCCGCGGGGTCTACCACGTGAACCCCCTGGAGGCGAAGGTGGTGGGGGAGCTCTCCCAGCGCGGCGGCGTGACGATCACGATCGCGACGCCGACCTTCTACCAGTCCTACCTGCGCCGCTGCACCCCGGAGCAGTTCGCCGGGATCCGCGTGGCGCTCTCCGGCGCCCAGAAGCTGAGCCAGGGCCTCGCCGGCGCCTGGGAGGAGAAGTTCGGCTCCGAGCTGATGGAGGGCTACGGGTGCACCGAGGCGGCGCCGGTGGTCTCGGCCAACCTCCCCGGGGGCGCCGACCTCGCCCCGCGGAAGCGGGGCCACCGCCCCGGCTCGATCGGGCGCCCGATCCCGGGCGTCGTGGTGAAGATCGTCGACGCCGACCTCTACCCCGGCCAGACCGTCGAGCGGCCGCCGGGGGAGTCCGGGCTGATCCTGGTGAAGGGGCCCAACGTGATGAAGGGCTACGTGGGCATGCCGGAGAAGACCGCCGAGGTGCTCCGGGACGGCTGGTACACCACCGGCGACATCGGCTACCTGGACCGGGACGGGTTCCTGTTCATCACCGACCGCCTCTCCCGCTTCAGCAAGATCGGCGGCGAGATGGTGCCCCACGGCCGCGTCGAGGAGGTCATCGAGAACCTCATGTTCGAGCTGATCGGGCCGGGAGCAGCAGCGAGCGAGGGGGCGGACGAGGACGGCGGCGCCGTCCCCGAGCTCGCCGTCACCGCGGTGGAGCACGAGTCCAAGGGCGAGCGCCTGATCGTCCTCCACACGCCCATGCCCTTCGACCTCCAGGACCTGAAGGACCGCCTCGGGGAGAGCGACCTCCCGGCCCTCTTCCGGCCGGCCGCCGGGGCGTGGATCGAGGTGGCGGAGCTGCCGAAGCTCGGCACCGGCAAGCTGGACCTCCGGGCGCTCTCCGAGCTCGCGCGCCGCCTCGCCGGCTAGGGCCAGCGAGGCGGC
>JASFWR010000128.1:0-9062 GCA_050049155.1 Planctomycetota bacterium
CGCTCGTCCTGCGGCTGGACGCGGACCCGCGGGCGAGGGAGACCCCCGGGGCGGGGGCTCGCTGGATCGACAGGCTCCACCTGGTGGACCCCGCCGTGCTCCGCGCGGTGGCGCTGGAGGAGGCGGTGGCTCGCGGGCTCGTTCGTTGAGCGTCCCCGCTGAGAGCCCCCGTCCGACCGTCACCGGGGCCGCCCGGCGGCGGCGCCCTCAGCCCTTCATCGCCGCGCGGACGATGGTCTCGAGGTCCGCGGAGCCGTCCTTCTGGACGGCGCGGTCCACGGCCTTGGCGGCCTCCTTCTCGGAGTAGCCGATGGAGACGAGCGCGGAGACGGCGTCCGCGCGGACGGCGGCGTCCGCGGGGTCGGCGGCCCGGGGTTCGGGGCTCGCGGCCGCGCCGCCCGCGAGGCTCGCGAGCAGGGGGGCCTTGTCCCGGAGGTCCAGCATCAGCTGCTCCGCCGTCTTCTTCCCGACGCCCTTCACCGCGGTGAACGCGCCGAGGTCCTCGCGCTGGACGGCCGCGACGAGCTCTGCCGGGCCGAGGCCGGACAGGATCCCGAGGGCCATCCCCGGGCCGACGCCGCGGACGCGGATGAGGACGCGGAAGAGGTCGCGGTCCTCCCTGCGGGCGAAGCCGTAGAGGGTCTGGGCGTCCTCACGTACGACGAGGTGGGCGAAGACGGTCGCCGCCTCGCCCACGGCGGGGAAGGCCGCGCCGATCGGCGCGAGCAGCTCGAAGCCGACGCCGGCGGCGTCGATCACGACGCTCGCCGGCGTTCGGTCCGCGACGGTGCCTGAGATGAACTCGTACACGCGCCGGGTCGCTCCGGATCAGTCGTCGCCCTTGAGCGACAGGCCGTACTCCGCGAGCCGGTTGCGCAGCTCGAGGAGCGAGGTGACCCCGAAGTTGGGCATGCCCAGCAGCTCCTCCTCGGAGTGGGCGGTCACGTCGCCGAGGGTCAGGCAGCCGATGTTCTCCACCGTCCGGCGCGCGCGAATCGAGAGCTTGAGCTCGGAGATCGGCTTGTTGCGCGGGTCGTTCGGGTCGAGGTCGCGGCCCTCCTGGGCGCTGCGGGCCTTGGCGATGCTGGCCACCGCCTCCTCGCGGGCCATGCCCAGGCGGAGCCCCTTGCTGGCGAGGATCTCCTTGATCTCGGTGAGGGAGGTCTCGCCGAAGTTCTTGTAGCTCAGCAGCTCGGACTCCGTCTTCTTGACCAGGTCACCCAGGGTCATGATGTCCATCTTGTTCAGGCAGTTGCGGGCCCGGACGGACAGCTCGAAGTCGGTGATGGGGATGCGGAGGATCTGGTTGAGGCGGTCCTCCTTCTTCTCGAGGTCCTCGTCGTAGAACATCGACATCCCGGCCTTGGCGTCCTTCAGGTAGAGGCGCGCGAAGCGGTCGGTGCGGTCGGTGCGGACGATGGTGTCGTAGCAGGCCGCGGCCTCCTGGTCCTTGCCGAGGTCCTCGTACAGCACGCCGAGGTTGACCATGACGGCCCGGTCCACCGGGAGCATCGTGGCCAGGGTCTCGTACGCGTCCAGGGCGAGGGGCTCGAGCCCGACTCGCTCGGAGAGGTAGGCGAGGCGGAACAGGTTGCGCCGGTGGGTCGGGTCCGCGGCGCGGGCGGCCTGGAAAAGCTCCAGGGCCTGGGAGTAGTCGCCGGAGAGCTCCGCGAGGCGGCCGAGGAGGTGCTGACCCTCGGCGCTCGCGCGGAAGGCCTCGGGCTGGTCCGAGACGGCCTGCTCGGTGGCGGCGATGGCCGCCTCCACGTCACCGCTCGCGAGCTGGGCGTCCAGCTGGGCGTCGAGCATGTCGCCCTTGGGGCGAGACTCGTCCGGGTACTTGCTGCTGAGCGCCTCGAAGATGCCCACGGCGTCGGCGGAGCGGCCGGCGGAGACCAGCGAGCGGCCGCGGGTGTACATGGCGACGTCGTCGTCGGTGTAGGGGGCGAGGGCCTCGGCGGCCTCGTCGTAGCGACCGAGCATCCAGAGGCCGAGGCCGCGGCGGCGGCCGACCTCACCCTGGGACTCCATCCCGTCGACCTTGCGGTCGAAGGTGTCGAAGGTCCTGGGGTTCTCGAAGATCGACGGGCGCGCCGCGAGCAGCGCGCCGAAGCTGGGGATCTCGTCGTTGACGATGTCGAAGGAGATCTGGCCGGAGTGGGCCTCCTCCTCTTCCTCGTCGGGCTCCGGCGAGTGATAGGCGGCCATCGGCTCGGTGACCGTGGGCTCCTCGGGCTCGGCGGCCACCGCCGTCTCGGCCGGGGCGGGCGCGGGGGCCGCCTCCGCCTGGGGCGCCGCGGGCTCAGGGGTGGGGGTCGCCTCGGGCTGGGCGCCCTCTGCTCCGGTGGGCTCCGGGGTCACGTCTTGGTTGTCCATCTGGTCCATGGGGTCGCCGCTCGTCGGGCGGCGCGCCGAGGTCTCTTGGCCGAGGTCTCTTGACTGAGTCCTCTTGACTGGGGGCCCCTGGGGGCCTGATCGGGCTGCCGCGACGTCCGTCCGAGGAGGCTCCAGGGACCCCGGATCGCCGCGAGCAAGCCGAAGAGGATAGGGGCGCGGGGGCCGGCGCGTCAACCGGCGGGGGCGGTGCGTGGCCTTCGGCGGGGTCCCTGGGTGGGGCGCCCGCCGCGGCCGCTCGATGGCGGTCCGCTGGGTTGTCCGCCGGGCGGGGCCTTTCATCCGACCCCCAGAGATCGCTACGCTCGGGTCCGTCGGGATCCGAGGGGGGTCCGGACGACACCGCACCACCGGCCGAGGGCGTCCCCAGGGCGCTCCGCAACCCCGGGGCCGAGGGGCCCCGATCGGCCCCCGGTGGCCCGCCCGACGGGCCTCACGGGACCTTCCGCCACCCGCCGCACGCGGGCGGGCGACCTCAGGGGGACCATGGACAAGCTGATCATCGAGGGCGGTCACACGCTCGAGGGGACCATCCGCACCGCCGGCTCGAAGAACGCCGTGCTGCCCATCCTCGCCGCGGCGCTGCTGCCCCGGGAGCCCGTGAAGATCACGCGCGCGCCGCGCCTGGCCGACGTCTCGACCATGCTCGGGATCCTCCGGGACCTGGGCGCGGAGGCCGACCAGGACGAGGACGGCACGGTCCACATCTCGGCGGAGGGCGACATCACCGGGCGCGCCACGTGGGAGTCGGTGCGCAAGATGCGCGGCTCCGTGTGCGTCCTCGGCCCGCTCCTGGCGCGCCTCGGCCGCGCGGAGGTGAGCCTCCCCGGCGGCTGCGCCTTCGGCGTCCGGCCGATCGACGTCCACCTCAAGGGGCTCCGGGCCCTCGGGGCCAAGGTCAGCATCGAGCACGGGTACGTGGTGGCGGAGGCGCCCCCCGGAGGCCTGCGAGGCGCCCGCGTGTTCCTGGGGTCGGCGAACGGGCCGAGCGTGCTCGGCACGGCGAACATCGCCATGGCGGCGACCCTCGCGCGGGGGACCACCGTGATCGAGAGCGCGGCGTGCGAGCCCGAGGTGGTGGACCTCTGCGACGCGCTGGTGGCCATGGGCGCGAAGATCAGCGGCCAGGGGTCTCCGACCCTCACCATCGAGGGGGTCGACGAGCTCCACGGGGCGACCCACGACGTCATCCCGGACCGGATCGAGGCGGGGACCTACGTGCTGGCCGGCGCGCTGGCGGGCGCGCGGGTCCGGGTGGCGGACTGCCGTCCGTCCCACCTGGGCGCGCTCCTGGACCGCATGGAGGAGGCCCGCGTGCCCTTCGAGACCGGCGAGGACTGGATCGAGGTGCAGCCCTACGACGTGGCCCACACGCCGCCGCGGTCCACGGACGTCACGACCCACGCCTACCCGGGCTTCCCCACGGACCTCCAGGCCCAGTGGATGGCGCTCATGACCAAGGCCGACGGCCTGAGCATCATCACGGAGCGGATCTTCTCGGACCGCTGGATGCACGTGCCGGAGCTCGAGCGGCTCGGGGCCAACGTGCGCCGCCAGAACACCGCCGTCGTGGTGCGCGGCACCGCGGAGCTCTCCGGGGCGCCGGTGACCGCCTCCGACCTGCGCGCCTCGGCCGCCCTGGTGATGGCCGGGCTCGTGGCGCGCGGGACCACCGAGGTCCACCGCGTGTATCACATCGACCGCGGCTACGAGCGGATCGAGGAGCGGCTCGCCTCCATCGGGGCCGCCATCCGCCGGGAGTCCGAATGACCCCGTCCGGCCCCGGCGACGCCACAGCCGGGCCGGCATGTGCTAGAACCCCCGCATGTTCGAGACCCTGACCGAGCGCCTGGGGGCGTCCTTCTCGTTCTTCAAGAACAAGAAGGAGCTGACGGAGGCGAACGTCGACGAGGGCCTCGCCGCGGTGCGGCAGGCGCTCCTCGAGGCCGACGTCAACTTCAAGCTGGCCCGTGACTTCACGGACCGCGTCAAGGAGCGGGCGCTGGGGGAGCAGCGGCTGGCCGGGGTCGAGGCCTCCGACCAGTTCGTCCACGCGGTCCACGCCGAGCTGGTGGAGCTCATGGGCCCCGAGGACGCCACCCTCGAGGTGGCCAAGTCCGGCCCCACCGTGATCCTCATGGCCGGCCTGCAGGGCGCGGGCAAGACGACCACCTGCGCCAAGCTGGCGAAGCACCTGCGCGACAAGCACGGCAAGCGGCCCCTGATGGTGGCCGCGGACGTGAAGCGCCCCGCCGCCGTGGAGCAGCTCCAGGTGCTCGGGCGCTCCCTCGACATCCCGGTCTTCCACCTGGACGGGGCCGCCCCTCCGGAGGTCTGCCGCGCGGGCGTCGCCGAGGCGGCCTCCACCGGGCGCGACGTGGTCATCCTGGACACGGCGGGCCGCCTGCACGTGGACGAGATGCTGATGGACGAGGTGGCGGAGATCGCGGCCACCACCAAGCCCCACAACCAGGTCCTGGTGGTCGACGCCATGACCGGCCAGGACGCCGTCCAGTCGGCGAAGGCGTTCCACGAGCGCCTCGCGCTGACCGGGGTGATCCTCACCAAGATGGACGGCGACGCCCGCGGCGGCGCCGCGGTCAGCCTGAAGGAGATCACCGGGGCGCCGATCCTCTTCCTCGGCGCGGGCGAGAAGGTCGACGACCTCGACCCGTTCGTGGCCGACCGCATGGCGGGCCGCATCCTCGGCATGGGGGACGTGGTCGGCCTCGTCGAGACCGCCCAGCAGAACATCGACGAGGAGGAGGCCCAGGCCAGCTACGAGAAGATGGTCATGGGCTCCTTCACCCTCGAGGACATGCTCGGCATGTTCCGGATGGTGAGGAAGATGGGCCCCATGAAGAAGGTCCTCGGGATGATGCCGGGGATGGGGCAGGCGGCGAAGGACCTGGACATCGACGACCGGCAGATGAACCGGCTGGAGGCCCTCTTCACCTCCATGACGCGCCGGGAGCGGCTGGAGCCGGAGATCCTCGACATGAGCCGGCGCCGCCGGGTGGCCCGCGGCGCGGGGCAGGACATCGGCGCGGTGAACGAGCTCCTGAAGCGCTACAAGGACATGCGGCGCATGATGAAGCAGCTCAACAAGATGGGGCTGGGCTCCATGCTGGGGGGCAAGGCCAAGCGGGAGAGCCTCGCCAGCCTCTCGCCCTCCGGCGCCATGGCCGACCCCTCCGCGGGCAAGGGCGGGGGCATGCTCGGGGGCCTGGGCAGCCTGCTCGGCGGGGGCGCCGGGGGCGGGATGCCCGACATGTCCGAGATGCTCGGCGGGGGCAACCCCATGGCCGGCCCGCGGCCCATGGGGAGCTCCGCGACCCGCGCGGGGGCCAAGGGGCGCGACCGTAAGAAGGACAAGGCCAAGGCCAAGCAGAAGCGCAAGAACCGCAAGAAGCGCTGAGGGTGCGGGGCGGATTGCCAAAAAAAGCCCGCGCGGACGCTGGACAGGGACCGCGCGCTCGGGTGTCCTCTTCCCCCTGGATCCTGGGAGGAGCGTCCCGTGCCGGTCGATCGGCACCCCGCCCCCGCTGATCCCGGCAACTCCCGCCCTCCCAGGGGCGCTCCTCCCGATCCTTTTCCCTCGCGGCGCCCCACGGGCGACGCGGGGCCCGCGCCGCCCGGCGGCGCTGGCTGTCCGACCCCAACGATCAACGAGTCTCCGACCGCGCGGCGCACCCGGCGCCACCCTCAGCCCCGAACATGGCCGTCGTCATCAGAATGAAGCGCACGGGTCGCCGAAACCGACCCTGCTACCGGATCTCCGTCGCGGACTCGCGGTTCCCGCGGGACGGGCGCGTGCTCGAGACTCTCGGGCTGTACGACCCGATCGCCGGCGACCAGGATCGGCAGATCACCCTGAACGTCGAGCGAGCCCAGCACTGGCTGAGCGAGGGCGCCACGCCGAGCGAGACCGTCGCCTCGATCTTCAAGCGCCAGGGCGTCTTCACCGGTGAGTTCGCCCTCGCCGCGAAGCACAAGCCGCGGAAGCGTCCGGGCCGCAAGAACACCACCGCCACCGGCACCCGCCGCGCCGCGGACAAGGCTGCCCGGGCCGAGCGCAAGTCGGCGCGACGGGACGGTCGGATCGCGGCCAAGAAGGCGGCCGCCGCGGCGGCTGCCGCCGAGGAAGCCGGCGACGAGTGATCGCCTGCAGCGCCCCGCGACCTCCGCGGCGGTGCCCTGACCCTCCACCGCGGACCGCCCGGCTCGACCCGGCGCGGTCCGCTTCGTTCCCGAGACACCCCGTCGCCCCTCCCTCTCCCCGCTGCGTTCCGCAGCCCCGACGCTCCCACGGAGCACGACGGACCGGCCTGGCCGCGGCCAGCCTTCCCTTCCACCGACCACCGCCGTGAGCAAGAAGTCCGACCTCGTCGCCGCGCTGATCAAGGAGGTCAAGCTGCGGCACCCCGTGCCCTCCGCCCCCGTCGAGGGGCTCAACCTCCTGGAGCAGGGCGCGGTGCTGGTGCTGATGCGCCACATGACCCAGAAGCAGGCCGAATCGTCGGTCGCCGCGCTCCGGGGCGCCTACGAGGACTGGAACGAGGTGCGGGTGTGCCAGGCCCAGGAGATCTCGGAGAGCCTGCGCCACGGGGGCCGGAAGAAGGGTGTGGCCCTGCTCCACGACCGACGGGCGGCGGCCATGGCGCTCAAGGACTACCTCCAAGACGTGTTCCAGGAGACCCACCACCTCGACCTGGAGGAGCTCCGCGAGGAGCCGCAGGTCGCCGGCAAGGCGGGGATGAGCCTGAAGGTGCTCGGCCACGCCGGCGCCTCCTACCTGATGTTCCTGGCCTCCGACGGCCAGGTGCCCGTCCACCTCCCGCTCATCAAGTTGCTCGACCGCCTCGGGCTGATCCCCAAGACCACCTCCCTGAAGAAGGCGCGCACGTCCGTGGACAACCTCGTGGGCAAGGGCCAGGAGCTGGCCTTCACCCTCGCCATCCACGAGGTGCTCGAGCTCTGGGACGACGAGCACGAGCCCATCTACATGACGGTCCCCTGCCTGCAGGCGACGGCCTACGGGAAGAAGTCCTTCAAGGACCGGACGAACGCCATCGCCAAGGCGGAGGCCGCCCGCAAGCGCGAGGAGGAGCGCATTCGCAAGGAGGAGGAGCGGGAGCGCAAGCGCGCCGAGGCCGAGGCCAAGAAGCGGGCCCGGGAGCTGGAGCGGCAGCGCGTGGCCGAGGAGAAGAAGCTCGAGGCCGCGCGGGCCAAGGCGGCCGCCGCGGAGGCGCGGCGCAAGGAGGCCGAGGCGCGCAAGGCCGAGGCCGCCCGCAAGAAGGAGGAGGCCCGCAAGCAGGCCGCCGCGAAGAAGGAGGCGGCCAAGAAGGCTGCCGCAGCCAAGAAGGCTGCCGCCGCCAAGAAGGCTGCCGCCGCCAAGAAGGCCGCCGCCAAGAAAGCCGCGGCCAAGAAGGCCGCCGCCAAGAAGGCCGCCGCCAAGAAGGCTGCCGCCAAGAAGGCTGCCGCCAAGAAGGCCGCCGCGAGCAAGAAGAAGGCCGCGAAGAAGCCGGCGGCCAAGAAGAAGGCTGCGAAGAAGCCGGCGGCCAAGAAGAAGGCCGCGAAGAAGCCCGCGACCAAGAAGAAGGCCGCGAAGAAGCCGGCGGCCAAGAAGAAGGCCGCGAAGAAGCCCGCGACCAAGAAGAAGGCCGCGAAGAAGCCCGCCGCCAGGAAGAAGGCGAGCAAGAAGCCCGCCACGCGGCGTCGCTGAGCCGTGGACGGCGCCGGCGAGCCTCCGCTCGAGCGGGCCGTGGTGCTCGCCTCGGCCTCGCCCCGGCGGCACGCGCTGCTCGCCGAGGCCGGGGTGCGCTTCCGCATCGAGCCGGCCGACGTCGACGAGACCATGGACCTCTCGCTGGACGCGGGCGCGGTGGCGGAGGACCTCGCCCTGCGCAAGGCGACCGCGGTGGCCCGGCGGCTCGGCGAGGTCGATGCCCTCGTCCTGGGCTCGGACACCGTGGTGGTGCTGGGCCCCGACGGGAGCCCCGACCGTCGCTTCCTGGAGAAGGCCGCGGACGAGGCCGAGGCCCGGGACATGCTGAGGGCCCTCTCCGGCTCCCGTCACCGGGTGATCACCGGGGTGGCGGTGGTGGACGGGGTGGACGGTGCCTCGCGGGTGGACCACGAGGTGACCTGGGTCTCCATGCGGGCCCTCGCCGAGGAGGAGATCGCGGCCTACGTCGGGAGCGGCGAGTGGCGGGGGAAGGCAGGCTCCTACGCCATCCAGGAGACCGCGGACCGCTTCGTGGTCGGCCTCGAGGGGGGCGGCTTCGACAACGTGGTGGGCCTCCCGGTGGAGCGGACCCTGGCGCTGTTGAGGGGGGCCGGCAGGGCCTGAGGGCCCCCCGGGGCCTGCGGGCCCGGGTCGGCCTCCGCGAGGTTCCTGCCCGCAAGGGGGGTGCGCGGGCCGCGCGCGGAGGCTATTCTCCCTGCCCTCCAATCCGGGCCGCGCCGCCACGACGGCGCGCCGAAACGGGTTCCAAGACCATGAAAGTCGACATCCACCCCAACTACGTCGAGTGCACCGTGCGCTGCGGCTGTGGCAACGAGTTCCAGACCCGCGCCGTGGTGAAGGAGCTGAAGATCGAGATCTGCAGCGTCTGCCACCCCTTCTACACCGGCAACCAGAAGTTCGTCGACGCGGCCGGCCGCGT
>JASFWR010000140.1:0-8676 GCA_050049155.1 Planctomycetota bacterium
GTGTTCGAGCACCACCAGGGCGCCTTCCTCCCCGCGCGACGCGAGGCCGCCTTCCCGGGCGCCGCCGTCGACCTCGAGGTGGGCGACCTGGACCGCGACGGAGTCGCGGACGTCCTCGTGGTGCTCGACGGCGGGGCTCCGGCGGCGCGCGGCCACTTCGTCCTCCCCGGCCTCGGGGGCGGCGCCCTCGGCTGGGCGCGGCGCTTCACGCCGGGGAGCCAGGTCGTCGAGGGCATCGTCACGGGCCCGACCCAGCTGGCGGACCTGGACCTCGACGGGGACCCCGACGTCCTCGTCCTCGACCGCGACCGACGGCGGGTGGTCTGGTTCCGCAACCAGGGTGGGCCCTTCGCCCAGGGTCCGCTGGTGGTGGACGACGGCTTCCTGAACCTGTGCTCGGTGGAGGCCCGCGACCTCGACGGCGACGGGCGGCTCGACCTGGTGACCGGCGGGACGGCCATCGACCTGGACCGCGCCCAGCAGGTCTTCGTCCACCGGGGCGCGAGCAACGGCGCGTTCCAGCCGCGGGTGACAGTGCACACGGACACGACGCGGGACGCGGCGGCGCTGCGCACCGGGGACGTGGACGGCGACGGTGACCCGGACGTCCTGCTCGCCGACGGCGCGGGCGCGCACGAGTGGTTCGAGAACGAGGGCGGGATCCTCGCCCCGAAGCCGCGCCCGCTCCCGACGCCGGAGGGCTGGGTCGTCGCCGGGGACCGGACCGTCGACCTCGACGGGGACGCGCGCCCCGACCTCGTGGTGGCGTGCGCGACCGAGCAGCTGGCCTGGGCCCGGGGGCTGGCGGGCGGCGACCTCGGGCCCCTCAAGGAGCTGACCTCCCGGGTGGAGGGGGCGCGTGCGGTGGCGGCCGCGGACCTCGACGCGGACGGGGACCTCGACCTCGTGGTGGCGGGGGCCGCGCCGGCGGCCCTCCAGCGCCTCGAGAACCTCGGCGGCGGCGCCTTCGGTCCGGCGACGCCGACGGTGCCCCTGCACGGCGCGCCCGAGCGGCTGCTGTCCGGCGACTTCGACGGCGACGGCGACCTCGACCTGGTCGCCGCCTCCTTCGAGGAGGGCTGGTTGGACCTGCTGACCGTGGGCCCGGGGGGCGCGAGCGCGCCGGTCCGGCTGCACGACTTCGCGAGCGCGCCGGGCGGCGTGCTCGAGGCCGCGGACGTGGACGGGGACGGCGACCTCGACCTGGCCCTGTCCCTGCTGGGGCAGGGGGACGTCCTCTGGTTCCGCGCTGGCGCCGCGGGCCTCGAGGTGCCCCCCAGGGTGCTGGTCCAAGGTCAGCCCGCGGTGACCGACCTCGAGCTGCGGGACATCGACGCCGACGGGGACGTGGACCTCGTCCTCACCGGCCCCGGCTTCGGCGGCACCGTGGGCTGGTTCCCGGGCCAGGGCGCCGGCGCCTTCGGCTCCAGGGTGGCCGTCCCCACCATCAACTTCCAGCCGCGCAACGTGGTCTCCCTGGACGCGGACGGCGACGGCGACCTCGACCTCGCGATCGGCGGCGCCGGGTTCGTCTTCCCGCTCCTCGAGTGGATCCCCCAGGTCTCCCCCGGCCAGTTCGGCGGCGCGGACTACGTGGGGAGCGCGGTCCAGGGGTGGGCCGACATCCGCGCCGCGGACGTGGACCTGGACGGCGACCTCGACCTGGTGACCACACCCCGCGACGCCTCCGTCGAGCCCCTCGCGCTGACGGTCTACACGGCGCCCTTCGGCGGCCCCCCGGTGGTCCTCGAGCGACCGCAGGGGGTGTCCTCGTTCCTCCTGGAGGACGTGGACGCGGACGGGGACCCGGACCTGGTGTTCACCTCGGAGCGCGGCGACTCGGTGTCCATGGCGCGCGCGGTCCCGCGGGGCTACCTCGGGCGCGCGGAGTGCGCGGCCCCCGCCGGACAGGGCGTCGTCCTCGAGGCGGTGGGGTCCCCGTGGCGCACGGTCAACGACGTCCGGCTGCGGGCCCGAGAGCTCTCCCCGGGCTCCATGACCCTGTTCCTCGCGAGCCGCACCGCCGCCAGCGTGCCGGGCGCCGGAGGGAGCCTCGGGACCCTGTGCCTCGGCGGCGGCGTGGGCCGCTTCGCGGGCCCGGGCGAGGCGGCGCCGGCGGGCGCGGACGGCGTGGTGGAGGTGCGCGTCGACCTGGACGCGGTGCCCCAGCCCCTCGCGCCCCGAAGCGTGCTCGCCGGGGAGACCTGGCGCTTCCAGGCGTGGTACCGCGGCGTCGCGGGGGGCGCGCCGACCTCGAACTTCTCGGGCTCGCTCGCCGTGGAGTTCCGCTAGGCGCGGCGGCGCGTCCACCAGGTCAGGCCGGCGAGGTCGCGCGCCTCGGGGAGCGCGAGGCTCACCGCGTAGCCGACCATGACGCAGGTCGTGGTGCCCACGGCGCCGTAGAGCATGAAGTTCAGGGGCGTCGCCCGCTGGACGTAGGCGAGCAGGGCGATCGAGATCGCCGCTCCCGCGGCCGCGCCGAGCGCGCTCGTTCGCGTGGTGAAGATGCCCAGGAAGAAGAGCCCCGCGAGGGGGCTGATGAGCAGCCCGAGCACGCTCTGGAAGGTGTCGAAGAGGGAGCGCAGGTCCGCGGCGGCGAAGAGCACCGCCGCCCCCGTGCCGACCATCCCCATCAGGAGCGTGACCCGCCGCCCCGTGACGAGGTCCGAGGCCTTCCCGATCCCGAGCCGCCGGTGCCAGTCGTTCGTCCACGAGGTCGCGATCGAGTGCATCGACGAGTCGAGGCTCGACATGGACGCCGCGAAGATCCCCGCCAGCACGAGCCCCGCCAGCCCGGCCGGGAGCTCCAGGGCGACGAAGAGCGGGAAGACCTCGTCGTTCTTCATGCCGAGGTCGAGCGCCTCGGGCCGGACGCTGAAGTAGGCGAAGAGCGCCGATCCGAGCCCGAAGAAGCACAGGGTGAAGGGCACCGACACGAGCCCGTTCAGGAGGATGCCGCGGGCGGCGCTCCGCTCGTCGCGGGTCGAGAGGTAGCGCTGCACGACGGCCTGGTCCGTGGTGTACGGACCGAACTGGAGGAACATGGCCCCCAGGAGCACCGACCAGCTCGCGTTGTCGACCCAGGAGGTCCCCGGCGCGAACAGCCGGAGCTTCTCCGCGCCCCGGGCGATCTCCAGCGCCGGGCCCAGGCCGCCGGCGCCGTCCACGGCGAGCGCGAGGGCCACGAAGAGGCCACCGATCAGGACGAACACCTGGAGCACGTCCGTCCAGACCACCGCCTCCATGCCCCCGAGCACCGTGTAGAGGGTCGCCATCACGCCGATGGTGGCGATGCACAGGTAGACGTCCACGCCGGTGACGGTGGACAGGGCGAGGGAGGGCAGGAAGACCACGATCGCCATGCGGGCGACCTGGAAGGCCATGAAGGAGGCGCTCCCGAAGAGGCGGATGGAGAGCCCGAACCGTCGCTCCAGGTACTCGTACGCCGTGGAGATCTCCAGCCGCCGGAAGAAGGGCAGGTAGAAGATCACCACGATCGGGGCCATGACCATGATCGTCACGGAGGCGAGGGCGAAGACCCAGTCGTCCATGAACGCCTTGGCGGGGACCGACACGTAGGTGATCGCCGAGAGCTGCGTCGCGTAGATCGAGAGCCCGGCCGCCCACCACGGGATCCGCCGCCCCGCGAGGAAGAAGTCCTCCGCGGTCCGATCGCGCCGGGAGAAGTAGACGCCCAGGAGCACGATCCCGGCCAGGTAGACCGCCATCACCGTGTAGTCGAGGGGGGCCAGCCGCGCGGGCGCGCGGGTGACCTGGCCGACCTGGACCTCGCGGGTCCGCACGCCGGGGCGGACCTCCCCGCTCGCGATCACGAAGCCCTCCCCCCAGGGCGCGACGCCGGTGGTCACGACACCCCGCGGCATCCGCCCCTCGCGCGTCCACGTGTCCGTCAGGGTGTGGTACGCGTCCACGTCCGCCACGAACTCGGCGCGCGTCGCCTGCGGGACGTCGAGGGGCACCGCCGCGACCCCGGAGAGGAACAGGACGTGGGACTGCCCCGCGGGCCAGGCCAGGCCCGCGGAGCGCCCGAGGCCGGGACCGTGGGCCCCCACCCGCGGCTGCGTGGGGCTGCGGTGCCGCGTCCAGCGGCCCGAGGTGGGCTCGAAGCTCCAGAGCTCGTCGGAGACCGGGAGCGAGCGGCGGCCGTCGGGGCCGGCGACCTCACCCTGCTCCGGGACCTCACCCGAGAAGACGTAGAGGGCCTCCTTGCCCTGGGCGTTCGTCTGCACGGCCGAGACGAACTTGAGCGACGCGCGACCGGGGAACGGCGTCGAAGCCCGCCAGCCCGCTCCGGGATCGGCCGGGTCGAGGATCCAGGTGGCGCGGACCACGTCCCCCGCCGCCGAGGAGCGCTGGGCGCCGAGGGCGACGACCTCTCCGCCCACGAGCCCGGCGGCCAGGAATTGCGAGGGCTCGGGCAGCGGAGGCCCCGGCTCGAAGCGCACGGCCCCGGTCCCGTCGAGCTCGGCCACGAGCACCTCGCCGGTGGCCGCCTCGCCGTCCCCGCCCCCGATGAGCAGGGCCCGCCCGTCGAGGTGGACGACGGCCCCGTACGCCCGCGGCGCGGGGAGGGGCGGACCGGGCGACCAGCGGCCCTCCGCGAACACCCAGGAGCGGTCCGTCCACGCCTTGGCCCCGCCCTTCCACGGCGGGGCGTCCGGGAAGTTCGCGCCGCCCGCCACCAGGAGCCGCTGCCCCCCCTCGGCGTCCTCGAGGGTCGCGACGAAGGGGCCGCCGAGGCCGACCTCGTCCGGGATCGGAGGCAGCGAGGTCCAGCTGACGGGGTCCGGAGCTCCGCCGCCGGCCTGGAGCCCGGCCGCGAGGACCAGCAGGAGGGCCGCGCTCATGCCTCGGCGCCCGACGGCTCGGACTCGAAGCGGACGGCGCCGCGGAAGTCGATGGCCCGCAGGGCCGCGTCGAGGCGCGCGACGTCACCGTCCCCGAGCCCCGCGATCGGGAGCCGGGGCGGGCCGAGGGGGACGCCGAGCTGCTCCATGGTCCATCGGGCCGCGGCCACGTAGCCGAAGCTCGCGAGCGCCTGCACGAGGTCGATGGACCGCCGCTGCAGCTCCCGCGCCCGCTCCGTCTCACCCGCCCCGTGGGCGGCGATGATCCGGAGGAACAGCGGCGCCGCGAAGTTGTACGTGCTCCCCACGGCCCCGCGCACGCCGAGCCCGAGCGCCGAGAGCAGCGCCTCGTCGGTGCCGCAGAGGACGTCGTACGCGCCGCCGTGGGCGGCGAGGTAGTCCTGCACGTGCCAGCCCTCGTAGCGGCTGCACTTGATGCCCCGCAGGCTCGGCGCGTGCTCCCCGAAGGCGCGCGCGAGGTCCCGCGCGCTGAACGGCAGGCCCGTGAGGGCGGGGATGTCGTAGTAGTAGAGCGGGCAGCTCGACGCCGCCGCCGCGAGCTCGCCGATGGAGCGCGCCACGAGCTCCGCGCTGGCCGGCCGGTGGAAGCAGGGGGCGATGGCGCCCAGGGCCTCGACGCCCTCGAGGCCCGCGGCGAAGTCCGCGAGTCGGGTCGCGGCGACCACGCTCTCCCCGCCGACCTGGGCGATCACCCGCAGCCCGTGGGCGGGCCCCACCTCGGCCCAGGCCTCGAACAGGTCCCTCTTCTCGTCGTCCGCGAGCGACGCGCCCTCCCCGGTGGCGCCCGCCACGAAGACGGCGGCGACGCCGTCGCGGGCCAGGTGCGCGGCCTGGGCGGGGACGCGGTCGAGGTCCAGGGCGCCGCCGCTGCCTCGCTCCGGGGCGAAGGGGGTGTGGGGCGCGGCGATGAGGCCTTGGAACGGGGGGTGCATGGGTCCGTTCTATCCGATCGGCACGCCCCGCCGCTCCCTCGCTCGATCTGAGGCGAATCGCCCCGAACGCGGAGGAATCCCCACCTTCTCGCCCCGCCGCCCCCACCCCCCGCGGACACACGGCTACGCTCGTTCCAGAGCAAGCGCGAGCAGCGGCCCGGCGTTGAGAGTCCGGAGCCATGGAGCGCGATCATCATCGGGGCCGGAGACAGGTCCTTCAGGGCGGCGAAGACGCCGCGAACCGTTACGGGGCGCTCCTGCCCCTCGTGGACCAGTCATGGACCTTGATCTGACGGCGCCGGAGGGCGCTGAGGAGGCCTCTCCGTCCGGAGAGCGCCCCACCAACCCGTTCGAGAGCGTGCCCGGCGCGCTCCGCCCCGCGCTCGAGCGGCGCGGCTTCACCGAGCTCTCCGAGGTCCAGTCCGCGGTCCTCGCGGCCGACACCGGCGCCAGCGACCTGCGGATCTCCTCGCAGACCGGCTCCGGCAAGACCGTGGCCCTCGGGCTCGTGGCCTCCCGCGTGCTCGTGGAGCCCCGCGGGGACCGGGGCCCGGACGTGCTGGTGGTGGTGCCCACGCGGGAGCTCGCCCAGCAGGTCTCCACCGAGCTCCGCTGGCTCTTCGCCGACCTCGAGGACACGACCGTCGCCTCCGTCACCGGCGGCACGCCGATCTTCCAGGACAAGAACACCCTCCGCGCCGAGCCTCGGGTGCTGATCGGCACGCCCGGCCGCCTGGTGGACCACCTCACCAACGAGAACCTCGACCTGGGCAACGCCCGGGAGCTGGTCCTCGACGAGGCGGACCAGATGCTCGACATGGGGTTCCGGGAGGACCTCGAGACCATCCTCGACGCCACCCCGGCCGAGCGGCGGACGCACATGGTGTCC
The DNA here is from genome assembly GCA_050049155.1 of Planctomycetota bacterium. Classification (GTDB taxonomy): domain Bacteria; phylum Planctomycetota; class UBA1135; order UBA1135; genus Saltatorellus. The sequence continues at coordinate 6,711 of JASFWR010000140.1, forward strand.
GCCACCTTCCCCCCCGGGATCGAGCGGCTCGCCGAGCGCTACCAGCGCGACCCGATCGCGGTCGAGGGCACCGCCCTGGGCGAGGCCAACGCGAACATCGAGCACGTGGGGCACCTCGTGCAGCGGCGCGACCGGTACACGGCGCTGGTCAACCTGCTCCTGCTCGCGGGCGAGGAGCGGGTCCTCGTCTTCGTCGAGCGCCGCTCCGACGCCGCGCAGGTCGCGACGATGCTCTCGGAGGACGGCTTCTCCGCGCTCCCGCTGAGCGGAGAGCTTGCGCAGAGCCAGCGCAACCACACCCTCGCCGCCTTCCGCACCGGCCGCGCGACGATCCTCGTGGCCACCGACGTGGCGGCCCGCGGCCTCGACGTCCCGGACGTCACCACGGTCATCCACACCTCCCCCCCCATCGACCCGGAGGTCTACACCCACCGGAGCGGCAGGACGGGGCGCGCGGGGCAGACGGGCCGCAGCATCCTCCTGGCGCCGCCCAACCGGCGCCGGAAGCTCGGGTACCTCCTGGCGGACGCCAACGTGGACCTCGAGTGGCGCCCCCTCCCGCCGGCCGCCGAGGTCGAGGCGGTGCTCCAGGAGCGGTTCCGGGCGAAGCTCGACGCCGAGCTCGCCAAGGCGCTCACGAAGGAGCCCAAGGAGGCGCTCCTCGCCCACGCGGAGTCCCTGCTGGCGGAGCACGACGGCCCCAAGCTCGTCGCCGCGCTCCTGGCCAGGCTCGGCGAGAAGCGGCGCGCCAAGCCGCGCGACGTGAACAGCGGCCCGAGCCACGACCGGTCCGACCGCGCCCCCCGCGGTGAGCGGCGGCCCCAGGCCGAAGTGTCGGCCCCCGGGATGGTCCGCTTCTTCATCAACTGGGGCGCCCTGAAGGGCGCGAACCCCTCCAAGGTCCTGGCCCAGGTGTGCCGCCGCGGCGGCGTCGAGGGCGCGGACATCGGGGCGATCTCCATCCACCCCAACGCGACCACCTTCGACGTCCGCGAGGAGGTCGCCAGGGAGTTCGAGAAGAACGCCGGCCAGCGGGACGAACGGAACCCGAGCACGATCATCCGCCGCGACCGGGGCCCGGCGCCGGGTGGGCCCCGGCGGGGCGGCAGGCGCGGCATGCGCCGCCGTCGGCGCCGCTGATCCCGGGCGGACCCGCCGAACCCCATGAGGATCCTCATCGCCGGAATGGGAGACCTCGGCGCCGAGATCGGTCGCCGTGGTCTCGCGGAAGGGCACGAGGTGCTCGGCCTCCGGCGGTCCGCCGCGGCGCCGCCCGCCGGTGTCCTTGGCCTGCGCGCGGACGTGACGGACCCCCGGTCCCTCGACCTCCCCGGCGGGATCGAGGCGGCGGTCTACTGCGTCGCGGCCGACGCCCGCGACGACGACGCCTACCGGCGCGCCTACCCCCTCGGGCTCGCGAACGTGCTCGGCGCCCTGGAGCGCTCCGGCTCGAGCGCCGCGAGGGTCCTCTTCGTCTCGTCCACGGGCGTGTACGGCGACGCCGGCGGCGAGTGGGTGGACGAGCGGACCGAGACCGCCCCTCCCGGCTTCACCGGGCGCCGCATGTGCGAGGCCGAGGCGGTCCTGGAGGCGAGCGCCTTCGCGGGCACGAGCCTCCGGCTCGGCGGCATCTACGGGCCGGGCCGGACCTACCTGCTCGACGCGGTCGCCCGCGGCCGACCGTTCCCGGCGGACGCCCTCGACCGCTGGACCAACCGCGTGCACCGGGACGACGCGGCGCGCGCGGTCCTGCACCTGCTCGGGCTCCCGGAGGTCGACCGCGCGGTGAACGTCGTGGACCGTGAGCCCGCGCGGCGCCGCGACGTCCTCGGGTGGATCGCCGGGCGCGTGGGCGCGGAGCTCGTCACGGGCGGGTCGGGGGGCGTCCGCTCCGATCCCGCGGACCGCCGCGTGAGCAGCGAGCTGCTCGTGCGGCGCGGCTTCGTCCACCGCTTCCCCTCCTTCC
>JASFWR010000129.1:0-8941 GCA_050049155.1 Planctomycetota bacterium
CGGCCGCTTCGGCGAGGCCCCCATCCTGACCGTCGAGGAGTTCGCCGCCCTCCGCCCCGGGATCGACGGGTCCATCGTCGCCACCTCCGGCGGCTTCGACCCGATCCACCCCGGCCACGCCAGCGTCCTGCTGGCCTCCAAGGGCCACGTGGAGTCCGAGACCGGCACCCGGCCGGACCTGCTGGTCGTGATCGTCAACGGCGACGGCTTCCTCCGGAACAAGAAGGGCGCCGAGTTCCAGGACCTGGCGACCCGCGCGCGGGTGGTCGCCTGCCTGCGCGAGGTGGACGTGGTCGTCACCTACGAGACCGAGGAGGAGATGTCCGTGGAGGGCGCCCTCGCCGGTATCCGGCCGCACTTCTTCACCAAGGGCGGCGACCGCACGAACGCGGACAACATCGCCGAGTGGGGGCTCTGCCAGGAGATCGGCTGCCAGATCGTCACCGGCTGCGGCGTGGACAAGGAGTGGTCGTCCTCCGACCTGCTCGGCCGCTGGGGTCAGCTGGTCCGGGACGGCGTCGTCCGCTGAGCCGCGTCCCCCGTTGACCTCCCCCCCGATCGCGCCGCTGCTGGACTACCGCCCGGCGCTGGTGGGCGGGCAGGGGATCGGTCGCTACGTGCGCGAGCTCGCCCGCGCGCTCGCGGAGCTCGACGGGGTGTCCCCGCTGCTCTTCGCGCCCACCCGGCAGGCCGTGCCGCGCGCGGCCCCCGCCGGCGCGCGCCTCGTGGCGCCGCGGCTGCCCTCCAAGGCGGTCACCGCCGTGCTGGCCGGCGCCGGGCTCGGGGTCGAGCGCCTGTTCGGCGGCGGCGACGTGGTGCACCACACCCAGTACCGCCGGCTCCCCACCCGGCGACCCCAGGTGGCCATGGTCCACGACCTCGTCTTCCTGGACTCGGACCGCTACGTGAGCGCGCCCGTGGCGCGCCGCATGAGCGCCTTCGTGCGGGACGCGGCCCGGAGGTGCGCGGTGCTCGTGACCCCCTCGGAGGCCGTGGCGGACGAGGTGGCTCGCCGGCTCGACGTGGACCGCGCCCGGGTCGTGGCGACCCCGCTCGGGGTGGACCACGCCGCCCGGACCGAGGCCGACCCCGCGGTGGCGGCCGCCCTCGCCGACGAGGTGCGCGCCCGCGGGCCGTTCCTCTTCACGGCGGCCCGCCTCGAGCACCGCAAGAACCTTCAGGTGGTGCTGCGGGCCCTGGAGCGGCTCGGGACGGACGCGCCCCGGTGGCGGATCGCGGGGGTCCCTGGCGAGGGCGCGGCGGACTTCGAGCGCGCCGTGGCGGCCTCGCCCGCGGGTGCGCGCGTGGAGCGCGTGGGGCACCTCTCCGAGGGCGCCCTCCGGGCGCACCTCGACGCCTGCCTCGCCTTCGTGCTCGTGCCCCACGACGAGGGGTTCGGCCTCGCGCCCCTGGAGGCCATGGCGGTGGGCTGCCCCGCGGTGACCAGCGACGTCCCGGTGGTGCGCGAGGTCTGCGGCGGCGCCGCCGAGCTCGTGGCCCCCGAGGACGACGCCGCCCTCGCGGAGGCCCTCCGGCGGCGGCTCTCCGAGGGGACGACGCGCGCGGCGGGGGAGGCGGCCCGCCGGCACGCCGCGGCCTTCACCTGGCGCCGGACGGCGGAGCGGACCCTGGCGGCCTACCGGTCCGCCGTCGGGGTGACGAGCTCCCCGTCGCGGTAGATGCCCGTGCGCGCGGGGTCCACGGTGGTCCCGTTGGCGCCGTAGTAGGTCACCGGGCCGTTGAGCTCCCCCTCCCGGTAGGTGGCCTGCCGCAGGAGGGTGCCGTCCCGGCGCCTGGAGACCCACTGGCCCTCGCGCAGGCCGTCCTCGTAGACGCCCTGGTCCTGGGCCGCGCCGTTCGGGTGGAAGGTCCTCCAGGGGCCGGTGCGGCGGCCCTCGAGGAAGTCGCCCTCACCGCGGGAGCCGTCCTCGTAGACCTGGGACCAGGGGCCGGTCTCGAGCCCGCCGCGGTACGCGCCCGTGGAGATCACCTCGCCGCGGTCGTCGCGGAACACGAAGTTGCCGTGCTTGACCCACTCCCCGTCCTCGTAGCGCTCCAGCCCCTCGGCGGTGACGATGCCGTTTCGGCCCACCTGGCTCAGGGGGCGGGTGGTGCCCTCCGGCACGGCGTCTCCCGAGCAGCCGGCGAGGCAACCCAGGAGACCGGCCGCGAGGGCCAGCTTGGCGGAGGCACGGGCGCCGCGTCGGGACGGGGTCCGGCGCGCGGGCGCGCGACGGACGGCGGGCAGCGCGGGAGGCATCACTGCGCCGCCCTCCATCCCGACGTGGTCCGTCAGCCGCGGGTGAACCATGGCATCAGGTGCTGGCCCGGGCAGGCGGTCTCCTTCCAGGCGCGGTGGGGGCGCACGTTCATGCGCGGGATGAGGAGCTTGCGCTGCAGCTCGAGCACGAGCCGGTCGAGGCTCTGGATCGCGGCGCGGCTCGGCCGGTCCACGTCGAAGTTCCCCAGCAGGCAGATGCCCACGTTGCCGACGTTGTTCGCGCCGCCGGCGTGGGCCCCCTGCCAGAGGAGCTCGCGGCCCTCGAGGACGCGCCCGGACGGGTCGATGAGGAAGTGGTAGCCGATGTCGCCCCAGCCCTTGGCGTCCATGTGGTCGCGCTGGATCCCGCGGACCGTGTCGAAGCTGGCGCCGGCGCTGGTGTCCTCCGTCCGGACCACCGAGTGGTGGACCGTGATCCAGCGCCAGGGGGCGCTCGCCCGGTCCAGGTCGCGGCGGTCGGCCCGCCTCGCGCGCCAGGCGCTGCGGCGGATCAGGCCGCCCACCTCGGGGAGCGGGATGGCCGCGGTGGTCGTCGGCTCGGCGCCCACGCGCTCGGCGCCCCGGCGCGCACGGGCGCGCTGGTCGGCGGTGGCCTCCGGGGTGGAGAGCACGCGCTCGAAGCCCTCGAGGGCGGACTGCTGCCGGTACGAGACGATGGACGCCGGCGTCTGGGGGTCCAGCTTCTCCCGGGTGAAGGCGAGCTGCCCCTCCGCCAGCTGGAGGCGGGCCTCCACGGCCCAGTACCCGCGGCGGCCGCGGCGGTCGGACATCCAGCGCTCGATCTCGTTGAGCTTGCCCCAGGACGTGGGGAGCATGGACCAGGTGGGGGCCGGCCCGGCGTTGGCGGGGACCTGGGTGGTCGGGGTGACCCCGGGCTGGGACACGGGCGTGGAGCGGCGGGTGCCGCCGCCTCCGCAGCCGCTCGCCAGCAGCAGGACGGCGATCGCCGCGCCGGCGCGCCACGCCCTCGACCTCGGCCCGTGGGGCTCCGGGGAGGCGCTGGCCCCCCCGACGTTTCCGCGCATGCGTCCCGCCATGGGCCCTTGGATAGCGGAGCGCGGGGTGGCAATTCAACGGATCGAGGCCGAACCGTCGGCAAATAGGGGGCGCCCGGAGCGGGCGGCCCCGCGTGGAAGGCCCCACGCTCGAGACTCCGGTCCGGCGATCCTGTGCAAGACGTGTGGCAGTCCGGGCGGAACCGGCGGTCCCTGGGTTGGAGTCGGCCCCGGGCCGTGCGATCCTCTCTCCCATGAGGCCCCTTCCCCTCCGCTTCGCGTCCCGCGCCGCCGCCGCCCTGCCCCTCGCGCTCGCCGTCCTAGCGCAGCCGGCGATGGGGTGGGCTGCCCCGGCGCTCGCGCCCGTCGGGCCCCTCGCGGCGGCCCAGGACGAGGAGGAGGACATCGAGGCCCTGGTGGCGGCCGAGCGGGCGGAGGCGGACCTCCTCAGGCGCCGGGGCCGGTACGCCGACGCCCTCGAGATCACCGACGAGCTGCTGGACGAGGACGAGGAGGACGCGCTGACCCTCGCCGTGCGGGCCCGGATCCGCCTCGACCGCGGGGAGCTCTCCCGGGCCGAGCGCACGGCGCGGGAGGCCCTCGAGGTGGCCGCGGACGCGGCGGGCCGCGTCGCCGCCGGGCGTGCCCTCGCCGACGTGCTGCTGGTCACGGGTCGCGCCGGCGAGGTGCTGCCCGCCCTGGAGGCGGCGGGCGTGGCGAGCCTGCTGGCGCCGGGGGAGCGGGCCGGGGACGCCTGGCTCCTGGTGGAGGTCCGCGACGGGCTCGGGGACCGCGGCGGGGCCGAGCGCCTCGCCCGCGGCGGCGCGGCCGCGGACCCCCCCGCCGACGACTGGGAGGCGCTGCTCGCCCGCGCCCGTTGCCAGCGTCGCGCCGGGATGCTGGAGGCCGCCTCCCGCTCCCTCGTGGCCGCCGACCGCGCGGCGCGGTCCGGACCGGGCGAGGAGCCGGAAGTGCTGGCGGAGCTCGCGGACCTCTACTTCGAGAGCGAGCGCGAGGTCGAGGCGCCGGGCAAGCGCTCGGCGGGCGCCCTGTACCGGGAGGCCCTGGAGATCCACCCCACCCACGAGGGTGCGCTGCTCGGGCAGTTCCGCCTGCACCGCTTCAACCGGCGCCGCATGAGCAAGTCGCCGGAGGCCATCCTCGGCGAGCTCCTGACCGCGGTGCCGGACTCCGTGCCGGGGCTCGTGGCCAAGGCGGCCTCGGACCTCGAGGACGGGAAGCTGGTCCAGGTGCGCGCCTCCCTGGCGCGGCTCGACGAGCTCGCCCCCGGGCGGCGGGACGTGCGCACCCTGCACGCGGCGCTCGCGTGGGTCGAGCACGACCGCGAGGAGACCGCGGCGATCCTCGAGGAGCTGCTGCGGGACGCGCCCCTGGACGGGCGGCCCGAGCGTGAGATCGGCAAGCACCTGAGCGAGCTCTACCGCTTCGCCGAGGCGGTGGACTTCCTGCGCGCGGCGGTGGAGCGGGACCCGGCGGACTACGAGGCGTGGACCTTCCTCGGCGAGTGCCTCGCGAACTCGGGCGACGAGGCCGGCGGCCTGGAGGCGCTCACCCGCGCGGACCAGGCGGCCCGGGGCCGGCGCGACGCGTTCCGCCGGAACCTCACGCTCGTGCTCGAGCGCATGGACCGCGCCTACGTCACGGAGTCCTACGGCTCCCTGAGCTTCTCCTGGCGCCCCGACGCCGCGGAGGTGCTGCGCACCTACCTGGTGCCCTACTACCAGCGGGCCCGCGAGGAGCTGAGCCAGCGCTACGGCTTCACCCCCGGGGACACCACCATCGCGGTGTTCCGCCGGCACAAGGACTTCTCGGTCCGCTCGGTGGGCTTCGAGGGCTTCCCCGCCCTCGGCGTCTGCTTCGGGCCGGTGGTGACGGCTGTCTCGCCGCTCTCCCGCCTCCGCGGGAGCTTCTCCTGGGCGCGCACCGGGTTCCACGAGTTCAGCCACGTGGTGCACCTGGGGCTCTCCAACAACCGGTGCCCGCGCTGGATCACCGAGGGCCTCGCCACCTGGGAGGAGATCGAGAAGAACCCGACCTGGACCCGGAACATGCGGCGGGAGCTCCTGGACGCGCGGGCCAACGGGGACCTGATCCCCCTGCGCGAGCTCAACCGCGCCTTCCGCGGGCCGCGCATCCTCTTCGGCTACTACCAGGGCGGCCTCCTGTGCGAGATGCTCATCGACGAGCACGGCTTCCCGCCGATGGTGGCGCTGCTCCGGGCCTTCGACCTGGGCGCGGACCTGGACCAGGCCTTCCGGTCGGTGTTCGACGTGACGCCCGAGGAGGTGGACGCCTCCTTCGAACGCTTCGTGGACCGCAAGCTCGACGGGCTGCGGGTGGAGCCGCGGTGGGCGACCCGGACGCTCCGGCGGCTGCAGCTGCGGCTCGGCCGCGCCGTCCCCGAGGACGAGCGGGCGCGGGCGGCGTGGGCCGAGGACTGGACGACCGTGGCCTGGGGTTCGTTCCAGGAGGGGCGCACCATCGACGCGGAGGGCGCCCTCGAGGTGCTGGAGGGCGCGGGGCACGACTCGCCGCGCCTCATGTTCCTGCGCGGCTCCATGGCCGCGGCGCGCTCCAGGTTCGCGACCGCCCGACGGGAGTGGGAGCGCGCCGTCGAGGCCGGCGGCCGCGAGTACGTCTCCATGCTCGCCCTCTCCCAGCTGCAGCTCGGCGGCGCCGGCGGCGCCCGGGACGCGGAGGCGGCGCGCGCGTCCCTGCGGCTCGCGATCGAGGCCTTCCCCGGCTTCGGCGAGGGCGGGAAGTCGGCGGAGCGCATGCTCGCCGACCTGCTCCGGCTCGACGGCGACGGGGACGGGGCGATGGAGCTCCTCGAGGAGTGGACGCGCTGGAACGCGGGCGACTACGACACGCGGCTCGAGGTGGCCGGGTGGCACCTCGAGAACGAGCGCGACGCCGAGGCGGTGCGCCTCCTGGAGGAGGCCAACGAGGTGGACATGTTCCGCCGCGACCTGCACCTGACCTGGGCCGCGGCCCTGGAGCGGCTCGGGCGCATGGACGAGGCCGCCCGCGAGTACGGGGTCGCCCTGGCCGTCCCCGCCGCGTTCGACCCCGATCACCTCACCTACGTGGGCCCCGCGGAGATGGTCCCCCCGGGGGCCGACCCCGACGCCCTGCCGCCCGCGTTGCTGAGCCAGATCCCGGAGGAGTTCCTCGAGCCGGCGCCGCTCACCGACGACGAGCGCCTGGAGATCCTGGAGGCGGTGGCGCGCTGCGCCGGAGCCGCCGGGGACGACGCCCGTGCCCAGGAGGCGCGGGAGCGCGCCGAGAGCCTCCGCGCCGGGACCCCTCGCTCCGGGGACTGACCCCGCGCCGTTCCGCGCCCCGACGCGAACCTCCGGGCCCGAGGGGCTAGGATCTGCCCATGGACCTCCCCGCCGGCTCCCGCGCCCAGGACCGCCCGCTCTTCGTCGTGCTCGACGGGGTGGACGGCTGCGGCAAGACCACCCAGGCCGCGCGGCTGGCCGCCGCGCTCCAGGGGCTGCGCGCCGCCGGGAATGAGCCCGCTGGCGAGGGCGGTTCGCTGCACCTGCGCGAGCCGGGCAGCACCGCCGCGGGGGAGCGCATCCGCGAGCTGGTGCTCGCGCCGGACCTCGAGCTCGGCAGGGGCACCCTGGCCATGCTGTTCGCCGCCGCCCGCCGGGAGACCCTGGAGCAGCTGGTGGCGCCGGCCATGGCCGGCGGCCGCGACGTGGTCATCGAGCGCTTCCACGCGTCCACCTACGCCTACCAGGGGAGCGGCCAGCTGGAGGGCGGGGAGGCGGCGTCGCCCTTCACGGACGACGAGCTGCTCGCCCTGCTCCGCACGTGGTCGGGCGCGCCGGTCCCCGACGTGGAGGTGATCCTCGACCTGCCGCCGGCGGTGGCCTTCGAGCGCGCCTGCGCGCGGGAGGGTGGCGCACGCGACCGCTTCGAGGCCCGGGGGGTGGGCTTCCAGGAGAGCGTGGCGGAGGCCATGCGTGACTACGCCCGCCGCGTCCCGTCCGCCGTCGTGGTCGACGCCACGGGGAGCGAGGACGAGGTGGCCGCGCGGGTCCTGGAGGCCGTGCTCGAGCGGGCGGCGCGGTCCGGCGAGGGGGGAGCGCCGGCGTGAGCGAGCTGGTCCGACCCAGGGGGCACGAGGCGGCGGTGGCCGGGCTCGTGCGGAGCTCCAGGGAGGGCCGCCTCCCGCACGCGCTCCTGCTGTCCGGCCCCGACGGGGTCGGCAAGTTCCGGGCGGCGGTGTGGCTGGCGGCGTCCCTCCTTTGCGAGCGGGAGGGGGAGGAACCCTGCGGCGCGTGCGGCCCGTGCAAGCGGGTGCGCTCCGCCTCCCACGCGGACCTCTTCACCGTCGACGCGCGGGCGCACGACCAGGACGAGCTGACGGTCTTCTTCGTGGCCCACCGCGAGGACCGGCCCTCCACCGCCTACCAGGGCACGAGCATCGAGGACTTCCTCGGGCTCCGGGCCGCCGAGGGGCGCGGCAAGTTCGTGGTGATCCGCGAGGCGCACCGCCTGAACGAGGTGGCGCAGAACGCGCTCCTGAAGATGCTCGAGGAGCCGCGGGACGGCGTGCACTTCCTGCTCGAGACCGCGACCCCGGACGCGCTGCTGGAGACGGTCCGCAGCCGGGTGGTGGAGGTCCGGCTCGCCGGCCTCGACCGCGCGGCGTGCGAGGACGTGCTCTTCGACGCCGGCGGCTTCGACCGCGGCGACGAGGGCGACGTCGCCGCCGTGGCCGAGCTCGTGCGGCTCGCGGGCGGCTCCCCCGGCGTGGCCCTGGAGCTCGGGGCGCGCCGCGCGCCGGAGCTCGAGCGCCTGCTGGGGCGGGCCTTCGCCAGCGAGCGGCCGCCCCACGAGGTGGCCGAGGAACTCTGGGGCGTGGACGGGGACTTCGAGGGCAAGACGGCCTTCGTCCGCCGGCGCGTCCGGGCGGAGACGATCCTCGACCTGGGCCTCGGGATCCTCTGCGACGCGGAGCGCTGCCTGGCGGGCGCCGACCCGGCGCCCCTGCGCCACGGACCCGTGGCCCGAGCGGTGGCGCAGAGCCCCGGCTTTGCTTCCACGCCGGCCCGCCGCAGAATGGGGGCCGCGTGGCTCGAGGCCCGCGAGGACCTCCGGCTCAACCTGTCGCCCGAGGGGCTCGTGGACCGCGCGCTCGCCTCCCTTCCCCGCTGACTCCGCCCTTCCCGGCCCGACCGCTGCCCGACCCATGGACCCGCTCCGCGAGTGCGCGAAGAACGACCCTCGGTACCGCTACGAGGCCTACCAGTTCCTGTTCGACGCCCTGGACAAGACGGTCCGTGCGGCGGGCAAGGACCAGGCGACGGACGAGGACAAGCACGTCACGGGTCAGCAGCTCCTGGACGGCATGCGGGTCCACGCGAGCCGCACCTTCGGCCCCCTCGCGGCCCAGGTGTGGCGCACCTGGGGGGTCCACAACACCGTCGACTGGGGGCGTATCGTCTTCAACCTCGTGGACAGCGAGCTCCTCCGGCGGCAGGAGACGGACACGATCGAGGACTTCAAGGACGGCTACGACTTCGAGGAGGCCTTCGTGCACTCCTACCGCCCGACCCTGCCCGTCGAGCTCGGCGCGCACCCGCGCGGGCCCGTCGACGACCCCGGGGCCGCCTGATGCTCGAGC
>JASFWR010000130.1:0-8908 GCA_050049155.1 Planctomycetota bacterium
GTCCGGAGGTGCGCCGCGCGGCCGGGGCCGCAGGCGGTGGGTCAGGCGGCCGCCCGCCGGGTCGCTCCCGACGCGGTCCGAGCGGCGTCCAGGTCCGTGTGGGTGACGAGCACGAACGGGCCGTCCTCCAGGGAGAGGGCAGTGGCCCGCCCGCGGAAGGGGCGGGCCTCGCCTCCGAGCCCGACGCGGGCGTCGGCCGTGAACGTGTGCCGCTCCCCGTCGAGCACCGCCCGGAGCTCCCGGTGGAAGCGCCGCGCGCGGCCGTCGCCGGACTCGGCGGCGGCCTTGCAGACCTCGAGATAGTCGGCGCCGATCCCCGTGAGCGCCGGGTCGCCGCCGGCGTCCATGGTGAAGCGTCGCCAGGCGGCGTTGACCGCGACGATCCGGCCAGCGGGGTCGAGGACCGCCGCGTGGGCGGTGCAGTGCTCGAGGGCCTCGGTGAGGCGCTCGAGCCGCGTGCCGGCGGGCACGCTGAAGCCGGCCTCGGGGATGACGGTGGGGCGGACCGAGCCCGCGCTCACCTCGGTGGTGAAGGCGACCAGGATCAGCGGGCGCGCGCCGTCGTCGACGCGCTCGATCGTGGCGACGGTGCGCACGGCGCCGCCGGTCCGCAGGGGGCGCTCGAACTCGAGCCGGGCGCGGTCGTCCCCGCCGGCGAGGATGCGCCGGATCTGCGCGTGCATGGCGCCGGCCTCGCGGTTGCCGTTGAGGGCGGCGCGGCCGATGGCGGCCATGTAGTCCGCGCCCTCGCGCGCGCTCTCCAGGGGGACCACGTCCGTCTGGCGCGAGCTGCGCGCCCAGGACTCGTTGGCCCTGAAGATGCAGCCGGTCGCGTCCAGGAGGACGCAGCGGTCCGGCGTCGCGTCCATGGCGAAGCTCGCCTCGGCGAGGGTCAGGTTCTCTCGGTCTCGTTTCGGGGCGGGTTGCATCGCGGACTCCTGGGCCGATGGGGTGCCGCGGGGGGTATCGACGGGAAGCGGTGATCCCTTGAGGGTCCGCTGGCGGGGGCCGGGGGATCGGGCCCCTTCGGACCCAGGGCGGGACCGCCCTCTGGCCACCCCGCTCCCAGCTCGGCCCGCGCGGAGGCCGGCCCTCGGGTCAGTGGGCCTCCAGCCAGTCGGCGCCCCAGCCGAAGTCCACCACGAGGGGGACGTCCAGCTCCACGGCGTTCTCCATGGCGTCCCGCACCACCTCGATGGTGGCCTCGAGCTCCCGCTCGGGGACCTCGAGCACGAGCTCGTCGTGCACCTGGAGGAGGAGCTGGGCCTGCAGGTCGGACTCCTCGAGCCGCTGGTCCAGCTTGATCATGGCGCACTTGATGATGTCGGCCGCGGACCCCTGGACGGGGGTGTTGACCGCCGCGTTCTCCGCGGCCACCCGGGCGCGCTGGTTCGAGGAGTTGATGTCCGACATCTGGCGCCGCCGCCCCATGAGGGTCTCGACGTAGCCGTTGTCCCGGGCCCCGGCGAGGACGCCGTCGATCCAGCCCCTGACGCTGGGGAAGGCGGCGAAGTAGCGGTCGATGAAGTCGCGGGCCTCGGGGACGGAGAGCCCCGTCTCCCGGGCGAGCCGCTGGGGCCCCATGCCGTAGAGCAGGCCGAAGTTGATGGCCTTGGCCTGGCTGCGCATGGTCCGGTCCACCATCTCCGGGAACACGTCGAAGATCACGGACGCGGTGGAGGCGTGGATGTCCTTGCCCTCGCGGAAGGCCTCGGCGAGCTTCTCGTCGCCGCACAGGTGCGCGAGGACGCGGAGCTCCACCTGGCTGTAGTCGGCGGCGAGCAGGACCCACTTGCCGTGCTCGTCCGGCTCCCGCGGGACGAAGGCCGACCGTAGCCGGCGCCCGCGCTCGGTGCGCACCGGGATGTTCTGCAGGTTCGGGTCGCTGGACGCGAGGCGCCCGGTCGCCGCCGCCACCTGGCTGAAGGAGCAGTGGATGCGCCCGGACTCCGGCCCGACGAAGTTGGGCAGTGCGTCCACGTAGGTGCTCTTGAGCTTCGCGACCTCGCGGTACTCGAGGAGCCGCCGGACGATCTCCACGTCGCCGTAGTTCTCGTTCAGGGTCGCCTGGTCCGTGGCGTACCCGGTCTTGGTCTTCTTGACCCGCTTGACCCCCGCCTCGTCCTGGATGCGGAGCTTCTCGAAGAGGATCGTCCCGAGGGCCTTCGGGCTGTTCACCTTCAGCCCCGGCTCCCCCGCGAGCCGCCGCACGTCCTGCTCGGCGGAGTCGATGTCCTTCGCCAGCTCCTTGCCGAACGCCTCGATGGCGGGCACGTCGAGCCGGATGCCGCGGCGCTCCATGCGGGTCAGGACCCGGACCAGGGGCATCTCCAGGTCGTGGAACAGCGCGTCGTTGCCCGTCTCGGTCACCTCGGCCGACAGCCGCTCGAAGAGCCGGTAGGTGACCTCCGCGTCCTCGCAGGCGTACTCGCCCACGACGTCCACGGGCACCTGGGCCATGGTGATCTGGTTCTTGCCGGTCCCGATGAGGTGGGAGGTCGGGATCTTGGTGAGCCCGAGCTCCACCAGGGCGAGGTGGTCGAGGTTGTGCCGCCGGCTCGACCCGTGGACGGTGAAGCTCGCCACCATCGTGTCGAAGCCGGGCGGGGGGACGTCCACCCCGTGGGCGCCCATCACGAGCGCGTCGTACTTCTCGTTCTGGCCGATGCGGAACAGGTCGGGGTCCGTCATCAGGGGCCGCAGCCGCTCGAGGAGCGCGGGGGGGCCGCCCTCTAGGACCGGCGGGTCGAGGTTGAAGGGCACGTAGTAGGCCTTCCCCGCCTCGCAGCAGAAGGACATGCCGACGAGGTCGACCTCCAGGGCGGCGAGGCCGGTGGTCTCCGTGTCCCAGGCGAAGGTGCCCGCCTCGGTGAGCTCGGCGATCATCGCGTCGAGCTCGGCGGCCGTGCGGACGATCACGTCCTCGCGGTCCCCGGCCCCGTCGGCCTGCACGTCCGTGCTGACCTCCTCGGCCAGGCTGCGGAAGTCGAGGTCCTGGAAGATGCCGCGGAGCTCCGTGACGTCGGGGGTGGCGGCCGTGATGGCGTCCAGCCCGCGCTCCAGGGGCACGTCGGTGTCGATGGTCACGAGCTCCAGGGACATGAGGAGGTTCTCGCGGTCGTTCTCGAGCTTCTCCTTGGTCTTGCCCTTCACCTCGTCGAGGCGCTCGAGGAGCGCGGGCACGGAGCCGAACTCACCCACGAGCTTCTTGGCGCCCTTCTCGCCGATCCCCTTCACCCCGGGGACGTTGTCCGAGGCGTCGCCCATGATCGCCAGCACGTCGATCACGTGGTCCGGGGTGGTGCCGAACTTCGCCTCCACCTCCTCGGGGCCCTCGATCACCAGGTCCACCCCGGGCTTGAAGATGTTGTGCAGGCGGACGTTCTCGTCGACCAGCTGCATCATGTCCTTGTCGCCCGTCACGATCCGGACCTCGTGGCCCGCCTCGCGGGCACGGCAGGCGAGGGTGCCGATCACGTCGTCCGCCTCGTACCCGGGGACCTCGAAGAGCTCGACCCCGTGGGCCCGGATGATCCGCCGGATGTCCTCCAGCTGCTCGATCATCTCCTCCGGGGCCCGCTCGCGGGTGGCCTTGTACTCGGCGAAGCGCTCGTGGCGGAAGGTCGGACCCTTGGCGTCGAGCGCCACCGCCACGAGGTCCGGGGCCTCGTCCCGGAGGATCCGCCGCAGGGCCATGGTGAAGCCGTAGGTGGCGCCCGTGGGGCGGCCGTCCGGGGCGGAGAGCCCGGACCGCATCATCGCGAAGTGCGACCGGTAGGCGACGGCGGTGCCGTCGAAGAGGAAGAGTCGGCCCATGCCGATGAGGCTACGGACCGGGGCTCAGCCTTGCTCGCGCCCTCGCCGGGAAACCGCCGTTCGCGGCGTCCCCATCCGCCGGGCTGCCGTGCGGCGCGGCCGCGCGCTCACTGCCAGGTGACGGACCACCCGTCGGTGAAGTTGCTGGTCACCTGGCCGCCCACACCGTCCCGGAACCAGGCCTGGAAGTTCCAGGTCTCGCCGACGACCGCGGGGACCGCGCCGGTGGGCTGGGGGAGGGCCGTCAGGTCGACCCCGACGGAGAAGCTGCCGAAGAAGCTGGAGTTCAGGATCTGGCCGCTGACAACGCGCCCGATGCTGCCCCCGAGGCACAGGTTCCCGGAGCTGCCGCCCGGGGCGAAGATGAACCCCTGGGTCTGGCTGCAGAGGAAGTAGCCCGCGGACTGCAGGGGGAGCTGGCTCGCGATCAGCCGGAAGTCGTCGTTGGCGATCACGGCGCTGCCGCGGCCCTCGATGGTCGCGCGCTGGCCCGTGGAGTTGAGGGCGGCGGGCGAGCAGTACGGCGCGCCGGGCTCGCACAGGCCGAGGAACAGGCAGTCGACCCACTCGGGGTGGTCCACGAAGGGGTTGCGGTTGCCCTGGAAGGAGGCCACCACGTCGTTGCGGGTCTGCTCCCAGAGGTCCACCGGGTCGGCCAGGTGCCAGTCCAGGAGCACCGACAGCCGGCCCATGTAGGCCACGGCCTCGTTCTGCCCGGTGTTCGACGCCGCGATCTGCCCGGTGTTGTCGGTGAGGATCAGGTCCGGCTCCGACACGCCGGTGACCCCGTGGCTCCCGCCCTCGTAGCGCACGTCGGCGTAGAGGAGCGCCCGGGCGATGTCCCCCTTGCGGAAGGCGTTGACCTGCCACGTGCCGTTGGTGAACGAGCCCGAGGTCCAGTTCGACTGGCCCGGGAACGAGCCGCTGCCGCCGCCCACGCCGCCGTTGGCATCGGTGGTGAGCTCGCTGCAGCCGGCGGTGCAGTTCCCGAAGGGCTTGTTGCTCCGGCTCGAGTTGTAGCCGCTGTCGCAGATGAACAGCATGTGGCAGTCGGAGAACGGCATGTTGCCGGAGCCGTCCACCGGGAAGCCGTAGGACGTCGGCCAGCTGTGCTCGCGGTTGTAGAAGGAGTTCCCGCCGGTCTGGGTGACGAAGCTCCGGTTGCGGTAGATGTCGAGGACCCGCGAGGCGTTGGCCGGGTTGCGCTGGGCGAGGGCGAGGATGTTCCACGTGTCCGTGGAGCTGCTCGTGTACGGGTAGCGCGTGTGGTCGTCGATGACCGCGTGGAGGGTGCTGCGCAGGCTCGCCGCCGTGGAGGTATCCACGGACGCGTAGTACCCGGCGGGGGGGCCCTGCGCGAGGGCCAGCCCGGGGAGAGCGAGGGCGCAGAGGGCGCGGAGGGTGGTCTTGAGCGAGCGCATGGTGTGCTTCACCACAAAGGTAACGCAGCGGGGCCGCCCCCCGGCTGGGAGACGGCCCCGATCCTCGTCCCGCGCCCCGGGTTGAGCCGGGGCGTGGCACGGGCGGTCAGCGGATCACAGGAAGTCGATCTCGAGGCCGTTGGTGAAGTTGGAGGTGGTGGACCCGCCGACGGCGTCCCGGTGCCAGGTCTGGAAGCGCCAGGTCTCACCGCCCGCGATGGCCACGAACCCGGTGGGCTGGGGCACCTGGGTGAGGTCGAGGGTCAGGGAGAAGGCGCCGGTGGTGCCGGCGTTCTTGATCTGACCGGGGCCGACGTAACGGCCGATGGAGCCGCCGAGGCAGAGGTTGCCGGCGCTGCCGCCGGGGTTCTGCACGAAGCCTTGGTCGAGGCTGGCGAGGAAGAAGCCGAAGGAGTTGTTCGGCAGGCTCGACGCCTCGAGGGTCAGGTCGTTGGCGGAGACGAGGGGGCTGCCGCTCGCGCTGAGGACACCGGAGGAGCCGGTGCTGTTGGCGTTGGTCGCGCAGTACGGGCTGCCGACCGAGCCGCCGCCGCCGCAGTTGCCCACGGAGGAGGCCGTCATGCAGCCGGTGGTCGGGTTGATGGCGTTCGGCGTGGGGTCCGCGTAGGGCGGGTTCGGCGTGCCGTTGGTGGAGAAGTTGATGAACACGTCCGTGCACCAGTCACCGGGGCAGCCGCCGTCGCGGATGATGCCGGAGGGCAGGAAGGGGCCGTCCGGACCGAACTCCGGGGCGCCGTCGTAGAAGACGTCGCCGGTGTCGCCGTCCCAGAGGGCCACGGCGTCCAGCAGCACGACGTCCGGGTCGGTGGTGATCCGGGTGGAGGTGGAGCCCACCGGGTCGGTGATGTCGGTGCCCGCCCAGGTCTGGATGATGTCCTGGCGCTTGATCGGGTCGGCGACGTTGACGAGGTAGATCGTCGCGCTGCTGTTCTCGAACATGTTGTCGCCGTAGGACGAGTTGTCGATGGCGCCCGGGAAGGCGCTCGCCGCCTCGGAGCTGCCCAGCAGGTAGTACTCGTTCGTGAAGATGTCGCCGGACAGGTCGTAGGCGAAGTCCAGGGTGCCGTTGGCGCCGGTGGCCCCGCCGGGGTCGCCCTCGACCACGAGCACCATGAGGCCGTCGGTGGACTGGCCCGGGAGACCCAGGATCTCGACGTACTCCTGGTCGACGCCGGCGGTCGAGATGCGGACCTCGGTCATGACCTGGGCCTGGGCGAAGCTCGCGAGGGCGAGGGTTCCAGCGACGTGGAGGCAGTTCTTGGAGAGTTGCATGGGGAGCGAGTCGGGCGCCGGAGCGCGATTCAGTGGGGTGCCGAGTCAGCGGGTGCTGAGTCAGCGAGTGCCGATCCAGCAGGGCTGGTTCGACGGGGCTGTATCGATGGGGAGCCGGGGAGCCCGGAGCAGGGGCGCTGCTCGGAAGGAGTGGGGCGTCCGGGGCGAGGGGCCGGTGAGGTCGGTGGACCTTCCGCCGACCGTTCGAGGGAAAGAGGATAGGGAGCGGGCCGTGGTCCTCGAATCAAGGACTGCTCAATCCTGCGCGGCTTTGGCGCCCGTGTCGAGCCGATGCCTCGGGCGATTTTCGGTGCCCCCGCTGGCCCCTGCTCGGGGAGGAAGGGATGGTGCCCAGGGGCGCGGGGATTGCGTTCGCTGCCGGTTGGCGGTGGGGGCATGTCTCCATGCGGGACGAGGCGGCCGCCCGCCCCGGGCCCCCGTACGCTCTCCGCGCTCCCGACCCATGTCCGACTCCTCCGATCGCCCCGTCCCCGTCACGCGCGCCCTGCAGGGCGGCGTGCTCATGGGCCTCGCCAACCTGGTGCCGGGGATCAGCGGCGGGACCATGATCCTGGCCATCGGCCTGTACGACCGGTTCATCGAGGCGGTGGCCGATGTGACGCGCCTGCGCCTCCGACGCTCGTCCCTGCAGTTCCTGCTGGTCATGGCCCTCGGCCTCGGCGCGGCCGTGGTCGCCTTCTCCGGGGTCGCCGTGCTGCTCGTCACGGAGCACCGGCCGGTCATGTACGCGCTCTTCATCGGCATGACCCTCGGCGGCGCGCCGGA
Organism: Planctomycetota bacterium; assembly: GCA_050049155.1. Taxonomy (GTDB): domain Bacteria; phylum Planctomycetota; class UBA1135; order UBA1135; genus Saltatorellus. The sequence goes on from JASFWR010000130.1 coordinate 7,317, forward strand.
GCTCTGGAAGGAGTGCCGTCCGCCCGGCCTCAGGACCGCCGCCGCGATCCTCGCCGGCGTCCTCGCCATGGCCGGCTTCGCCTCCATCGGCGGGAGCGCCCCGCTCCAGCCCACCGTGCCGGTCCTGCTCATGGTCGGCGCCGCCGGAGCGAGCAGCATGATCCTCCCCGGCATCAGCGGCTCGTACGTCCTCCTCGTGCTCGGCATGTACGACACGGTCATCGGCGCGCTCTCCGCGGGCCAGCTCCGGGAGAGCCCGGCCGAGTCCCTCGCCATCGTGGTCCCGGTCGTGCTCGGCGCGGGCCTCGGCATCGCCCTGCTCTCCAACCTCCTCAAGGCCCTCCTGAGGCGCTTCTCCGCCCCGTCCCACGGGGTGCTGCTCGGGCTGCTCCTGGGGTCCGTGCTGGGCCTCTACCCGTTCCAGCAGCCCGTGCACCCGGACCTCGCCGAGCGCGGCATGCGGAAGGCCATCGAGGCCGTGGTGGTGGAGGGCGCCCCGCCCGCGGAGGTCGCCCTCGAGCTGGAGGGCGTCGACGCCGCCGACCTCGAGGCGCGCTCGGCCCCCTGGGCCGGCCGCTCCGCCGGCGACCTCAAGCGCGAGGGGCTGCGCCTCGAGCGCTTCTCGCCGGACGCTCGCCAGGTGCTGTCCACGCTCCTCCTGTTCGCGCTCGGCGTCGCCCTGACCCGCAGGCTCGGCCGCAGCGGGCGCGACGCCTGAGCGAGCAAGGGATCGCCTCCGCCGAACGCCTCCCGCCGAACACCTCCTCGCGCCCCCAACCCGCCGCCCAGCCCGCCCCATGATCGGTCCGCGACCCCACCTCCTCCCGCGCCTCGCCCCGCTGCTCCTCCTCTGCGCCTGCTCATCGACGGCGACCTCGGTGGACACCTTCTCCGGCCCCGAGGAGGCGACCGCCGGGATCGTCGCCGCGGTGAGCGGCGGCGACCTCGTCGAGGCAGAGCGGATCTTCGGCTCCTACGCGCGCTCCTCGGTTCTGCGGGACTCCGTGTTCCGCGCATTGGCGGAGGCGGCGTCGGCCGCCCAGGGGGCCGGGGACGCCGCCGCGGCGCGGCGGCTCGCCGAGTTCGCCCAGGTCAACTTCCCCGGCGCCGGCTACGCCACGGTGGAGGACCTGGAGGCCGCCCTCGGCGGCGGGGGCGACGCGGCCCAGGAGGTGGAGGAGGCGGCCGCGGCCGCCGCCCGTGCTCGGCAGGCGCAGGAGCCCCTCGAGGCCACGGACTGGAAGGCCCTGGAGGACACGCGGGCGGCCATCGAGGCGGGCGACCTCCCGCGCGCGAGGGCGCGCTTCGAGGTCTTCGTCCGGACCTGGGACGGCGCCCCCGCCGACCTGCGCCCGGAGATCGACCGGATCCAGCAGCTGCTGTCGTCCAACTGACACCCGGCTCCGCTTCGCCGCGGTCACGGCGCTCCGCTCACCTCCTGCGGCCCGTCGCTCCTCGCGCGGCGCCGCTCACGCGCCGCCACCCCGTCGAGCTGCGCGGTCACCGGGCGTGCAGCTCAGGTCGCTGTCCGGTGCGCGACTGCCTGGACCTCGCGGTCGGGTCCGGCGGGAGGATCCGTGAAGGGTGCCAGC
>JASFWR010000131.1:0-8870 GCA_050049155.1 Planctomycetota bacterium
TGGGGATCCGATCAGAGGAAGGAGATCGAGAGGCCGTCCGTGAAGTTCGAGGTCACGGAGCCGGCGACGAAGTCGCGGTGCCAGGCCTGGAAGTTCCAGGACTCACCCGGCTGGACCGAGACGAAGCCGGTCGGCGACGGCTGCTGGGTGAGGTCGAGGACGAGGCTGAAGGTCCCGCCCGCGCCGGAGTTCTTGATCTGACCCGGGCCCACGAAGCGCCCGATCGCGCCGCCGAGGCAGAGCGTGCCCTGGCTGCCGCCCGGGTTCGGGACGTTGGCCGTGGTGGTGCTGGTCAGGAAGAAGCCGAAGGAGTTCGCCGGGAGGTCGGAGACCGTCAGCGTGACGTTGTTGGCGGCCACCGACGGGCTGCCCTCGGCGGAGATCGAGCCGGGGTTGCCCGTGGAGTTCGCCACCGCGGGCGAGCAGTAGTTCGAGCCCAGGGAGAAGGTCGTCACGTTGCAGGCGATGATCGCGTAGCCAGCGCCGGTGTTCGACCGGTTGCTGAACGTGATCGAGGTCAGGATCTGGCCCGCGGCCTGGGACAGGTCGACGGTCCCCTCGGTGATGCTGAGGTTCGCGCCGGGCGCGCCGTAGTCGACGCGGTCCGTGCCGAGGAACGTGCCGCCGAACCAGTCGCCGCCGCTCAGGGTCGCGGACCCGGTGGCGCCGCTCTGGAAGCCGAAGGTCACGTCGAACGAGCCGCCGCCGTTGCTGATCTGGTAGAGGAAGCGCGCCTCCGAGGACGCGGCGATCTCGATCGGCGCGGCGAGGGTCGTCGTCTGCGGCCCGGTCTGGTCCGTGCTCGCGAGCCAGCTGGGCTGGACCCCGGTGTCGTTGCCGTTCGGGGACGGGTCGAAGATGTGGGCGCCGCCCGCGACCGTGTTCCGGTCGCCGAGGTGGACGATGTCCAGCTCGCCGGCGGTGTCCACGATGAGGTAGTCCTCGAGCAGGGGCTCGTTCGGGATGCCCGCGGTGAAGTTCAGCCCGCGGTCGGAGATCGAGCGGTACCCGTTCAGGTCGTCGGGCGCGGCGCCCTCGGTGTCATGGACGATCCCGTTGAAGTTGTAGTTCAGCGGGACCTGGTTCACGACGACGATGCGCGAGTCGACGGTCACGTTGGCGGCGAGGATCGCGTAGCCCGCGTTGCCGTTGCTCGCGTTCTGGAAGGTGATGGCCGTGAGCTCCTCACCGGCGAAGCCGCTGAGGTTGGCGGTGGCCTCGGTGATCGAGAGGTTGACCGCGGGGTTCGCCTGATCGACGAAGTCCGTCCCCGGGAACACGCCACCGAACCAGTCGCCGGCGCCGATCTGCGCCGTCGTGGTGTTGCCGCTGGCGAAGGTGAAGAGGACCTCGCAGGTGCCGCCGCCGTTGCTCACCTGCATCAGGAAGGTGGCGGTGGAGGTCGCCTCCAGGGCGATCGGGGTGGTCAGCGTGGTGGTCTGCGGGGTGGACTGGTCCACGTTGGTGAGCCAGGTCGGCTGGATCCCGATGGCGTCCCCGTTCGGCGCCGTCTGGAAGGCCCAGTTGCCGCCGTCCACGGTGTTCCGGTTCCCGAGGTGGACGATGTCGAGGGCGCCCGCCTGGTCGATGATCGTGTAGCCGCTCAGGAGCGGGTCGCTCGGAACGCCGCCAGAGAAGTCCAGCCCGCGGTCCGAGATCGACCGGTAGCCGATCGGGTCGTCCGGCACCTGGCTCTCGCCGGCGTGGACGATGCCGTTGAAGTTGTAGTTGAGGTCGATCTGGTACGTCGTCTGGGCGCTCGCGGCGGTGGCCAGGGACGCGGCGACGATGGAGGTACGGAGGAGCATGGGCTTGCCGTGATGGGAAACAAGGGAAGGCGATCGGGGGCCCCTCATGGCTCGCTGACGAACGGCGGAGAGGCAACTAACAGGGGATGACAGTGTGTCCGAAACGGCCACAGGACATTCCCTAACGCGACCCGCTACGGGATCACGCCTCGAGCTGCGATCTCGTGGGCGCCGGGGACATCCCCGCGCCCCGCCGCGGCGAACCGTTTGGAGCCATGTTCGGTTTCAAGAAGAAGGACCCCGCCGCGCGCCTGCGCCGCGAGTACGAGCGGCTGATGGCCGAGGCCGTGGAGCTCCAGCGACGCGGTGACATCAAGGGCTTCGCGGCCAAGACCCAGGAGGCCTCGGAGGTCGAGCAGCGAATCGCCGCGCTCGAGGCCGAGGGATCATCCTGAGCCACCGCGGTCCGTCCGCCGGTTGACGGTGGCGCCAGAGCACGACTCCCAGGAGACCGGCGCAGGATTCCCTGGAGACCGGCGGAGGGGTCCCAGAGCCGGCGCCCCCCGCAAGGCGGGCGCGGTGAGGTGGACCCGGCGAGTCGGGCACGGAGCCGATCGCCCCGGAGGATCGCCCAGGTCGGCGACCGGTGAGGTGCTCCTCAGGCGCCGAGCCCGAGGCTCTCCACGAGCGGGCTCGGTCCGGCCTGCATGGCGAGGAAGTCGTCCTTGCCCTGGATCCCTCGCCAGCCCTCGGCCACCAGCACCTGGCCGACGATGCCGCCCAGGGTGTTGCCCGGCCCGGGGAGCACGATCCGATCCGGGGCGAACTCGCGCAGGGCGACCCGCACGGTGGCCGAGAAGTCGAAGGGCTCGCTGACCTGGTGCCCGAAGGTGTAGGCCTTGAGCGCCTCCACGTCCGTGGACCACGGGGAGTGGCGGCGGCCGCGGCCGTCGATGAGCGTGACCGCGGGGGCGCGCAGCTGCAGGCCCCTGAACTCGTGCGCGGCGGCGGCGGCCACGGGGGCCGCGAGGTGGGTGTGGTAGGGGCCGTGCTGGGCCAACCGAATCGGGTAGGTGGCCGCGCCGAAGCGGACCTGGGGAAGCTCGGAGAGCAGGTGTCGGACCCCGTCGGGAGAGCCCGCCAGCACCGCGTAGCCCCCGAGCTCGATGGAGCGCATGGCCTCGCCGCCGGAGCTCTCCAGAGTGGCTGCTATGGAGGCCTCCAGCTCGGCCGACGGGCGCCAATCCTCGTCGATGCGCGGGTAGAGCACCTGCCCCCCCTCCGCGTGCTCCTCCTGCAGCAGCGACATGCGCTGCACCAGCCGGAACCCCTCCTCGAAGCTCACGCTCCCCGCCACGCACAGCGCGATGTACCAGCCCAGGGAGTTGCCCCCCACCGCCACCACCTCGTGGGCGCGGCTGGCGGCCTCGGCGTCGATCATCGCCTTGACGAGAATGAGCGGCGACACGTGCGCGGGGCGGAGGTGGCGTGCCGGCTCGAACCGCTCGGCACGATCCAGGGCCAGCAGCGGCTCGAGGCCGAGGTCCCCGCGGCAGCGCTCGGCGATCCGCACGAACTCGTGGTCCGGATCCAGGGAGCCCAGGGAGGCCTCGGTGTAGGAGCCGCGACCGGGGCAGAGGACGACGGCGCGGCTCACGAGGTCACCTCCCTCGCGCCGGCGACGATGTCCTCCTCGGACAGCAGGACCACGTCGGCCGCGGGGCCCAGGGGAATGTAGGTGTCCGCGCTGCGGGCGGTGCGGAGGCGGCCGCGATAGCCGCGCTCCACCAGGCCGCTGACCACCGCGTCGGCGATGCCGGCGCCGGTGGCCCGGCACTCGTCCGCCACGAGCACCGCGCCGCACTCGTCGGCGTGCTCGAGGATCTGCTCCATGGGCAGCGGGTTGAGCCAGCGGACGTCCATGACCCGCGCGCGGATCCCCTCGGCCGCCAGCCGGCGGGCCGCGCGCAGGGCCAGCCGGTAGCCGTTGGCGTAGGTCACCACCAGCACGTCCCCGTGATCCGCGTGGGCGAGGCCCACCTCGCCGGGCAGCAGCGCCGAGTCCGCCGAGCCGTCGGGGACCGGGTAGTCGCTGAGCCAGAGCCCGTCGCCCTCCTCGAACAGGTCGCGCATGTGGTACAGCGCGATCGGCTCGAGGAACGCCACGACCCGGCCGGACTCCTCCGCCATGGCCAGCGCCCCGCGCAGCATCCGGACCGCGTCCGCGCCGTTCGACGGGCAGGCGATGGTCAGGCCCGGGATCTCGCGCAGGGCCCCGATGGAGTTGTCGTTGTGGAAGTGCCCGCCGAAGCCTCGCTGGTAGGCGAGGCCCGCGATCCGCACGACCATGGGGTTGGCGAACTGCTCGTCGCTGAAAAACTGCAGCGAGCAGGCCTCCCCGCGGATCTGGTCGATGGCGTTGTGCAGGTACGCGAGGTATGGGATCTCCGGGACCGGCAGGAGGCCGACCAGCGACGCCCCCTGGGCGACCCCGAGGATGGTCGTCTCGTCCAGCAGCGTGTCGAAGCAGCGGGACCTGCCGAACTGCGCCTGCAGGTTCTGGGTGATGCCGTAGACGCCGCCCTTGCGACCCACGTCCTCGCCGAAGCAGATGAGGCCGTCGCGGCGGATCATCTCGTCGTGGAGGGCGTCGTTGATCCGCGCGCCGAGGGTCCGGCGGGTCGGCGCCTTGGCGCTCTCGGGCAGGCGGCTGCCGAACACCTCGGCGCGCGCCGCCGCGTCGATGGGCGCGGTCGCTGCGGCGCGCCACCGCTCGGGGTGCGCGGGGGCCAGCGGCCGCACGACCTCGGCCGCGCTCGAGAGCCGCGGGCGCGTGCGCGCCTCATCGGAGGCGGCGCGCACCCGGTCACGGGTGGACCGCAGGATCTCGCGGAGCTGCGCCGGCGTCGCCGCGCCGGACTCCACGAGGCGCCGCGCGTTCGTCAGGACCGGGTCCTTCGCCTCCCCCTCCTCGATCTCCGCCTGCGACATGTACGCGGACTGCACGTCGGTCCCCGCGTGGCCCCAGAGGCGGTGGCACCGGAGCCGCAGGAAGGTGGGCTGTCGCGTGGTGCGGCAGGTCTGGATCGCGAGGGAGACGGTGTCCCAGACCTCCTCGAGCTCGCCGCTCGCCTCGAAGTACCGGAGGTGCTCCAGCCGGGAGAAGAAGTCGCGGATCCACCGGCGCGGCGTCTCCACGCTGATGCCCCGCTGGTTGTCCTCGCAGACGAAGAGCACCGGCGTCGGGTTCATCCGCCGCCACGCGTAGCGCGCCGAGTTGATCCCTGCCAGTGCCGTCGCGTGGTTGACGCTGGCGTCGCCGAAGGTGCAGCAGGTGATCGCGTCCTCCGGCAGGCCCGTGTCGATGCCGAGCTTCCTCGCGCGGCGCAGGGAGTAGGCGGCCCCCACGGCCTTGGGGACGTGGCTCGCGATCGTGCTCGTCTGCGGCGGCACCCAGGTCTCCCGGGAGCCCCAGACCTTGTGACGGCCGGACGACACGGGGTCGTCCTTCGCGGCGCAGAAGCTGAGGAGCGTGTCGAAGAGCGGCGTCCCGTCGTCCACCTTCCGCGACCGCGCCGCCATGAACGCGCCCGACCGGTAGTGCAGGAACGTCGGGTCGCTGGTGCGGAGCTGCGCGCCGACGATGGCGTTCTGCTCGTGCCCCGCGCTGCTGATGGTGTAGAAGCCCTCCCCCTCGCGCTTGAGCTCCCGCGCGGCGACGTCCAGGCAGCGCGAGAGGACCTGGTCCTCCCAGAGCTCCACCGCCACCCGGGCCGTGAGCCCCGTGCCCACCCGCAGGGGCGCGTCAGGCGCGAGCAGGTCGGAGGCGGCCACCGCCGACTCCAGGTACGCGTCGAGGTTCGCCTCGACCACGGCGACGCGGTTCGTGCTCATCGAGGCGTCTCCTGCGGCCGGGTGGGAACCATGTCCGGAGCGTAGCGCCCGCGGGGCGGCAGGGGTGCGGTCACCGGCGAACGCCGGCGCCCGTCGCGCTCTGGTGCAGGGGGCGGTGCGCCTCCCTGCTGTGAGAGGCGATCCTGCCGTGAGAGGCGATCCTGGGGTGAGAGGCGATCCTGGGGTGAGGGGCGATCAGCCGAGGGAGCAGGCCGCGCGCCGGGGGCACCGCTTGCACATCTTGCGCAGCGGCTTGTCACAGCACTTCTTCTTGAGGCCGCCCTTCGGGCTGTTCTTCTTCTTCTTCCCCACGGGATCTCGCCGACCGGCTCGCGCTCCCCGGCGCGGCGGCGCGAGGGCGGGCGGGTCGTCTCCGCGGGAAGACTACGCGATTGAGACTCGATCTCAGGCGAAATGCCGATTTTCGGGGGCTGGGGTCCCGGTCGGAGCCCGGCCTACCACTCGCCGGCGTACTCGGAGGTGAAGCCCGGGGCGTCCCGCTGGGACAGGTCGAAGCTCCGGCGGGCGATCATCTTCGTCATGATCGCGTCGTAGCTGGCCCAGGAGACCAGCAGGTCCCCCGCCCGGACGGACCCGTGCTTGGCGTCCTCGTGGGTGGCGGTCCAGTTCGCCGCGCCGAGGCCCTTCAGCCACTGGACGCTCTTGAGGCGCTCCCGCTGGAACTTCTCGGCCTCCCGGTCGAGCTGCCGCTCGTTGTAGTTGAGCTCGTCGAGGCCGTCATCGGCCTCGACCCGCGGCCAGGGCCGCTCCGGGTCGATCAGGGTGAGCTCCAGGCGGGGCCGGAACTCCAGGACCTCGCGGTCACAGAGGTTGCCGACGATCTCGAGCACCGACATCCCCCCCTCCGCGGGGCGCCAGCGGGCCTGGTCGGAGGGGAGTCCCTGCACGAGCTGCCGAAGCTGGTAGGCGAAGGCCTCCAGCCGGCCGATGAGAAGATCGGGGTTCATGGGATCGGGGCGTGGGAGCAGCCGCGACCTGGCTCGGAGGTCCCCGGAGGTGGCCTGGGGACCCCTCAGGGTTCACCCGGTCCACGGGGCCGCCAATGCGCCCTGCTACGCCGCTAAGATCCCCTTCGGCCGTCGAACCCCACCCCCGCACCACAAAATGGTCCGCAACCTCGTCCTCGGAGCCTTCGCCCTCCTCGCCTCCTTCTGGACGTACGTCTACTACGACCGCTCCACGGAGGCGACCCGCGCCCTGCGGGTCCGCGACGAGCGGATCGTCCAGCTCGAGATGGACAACGGGCAGAAGACGGCGCGGATCGAGGCCCTGGACCGGCAGGTCGAGCGCCTCGAGGCGGAGGTCGACCGGCTGGAGCTGGCCCGCCAGCTCCTGCGGCTCGACCACCGGATCGCGCGGATCGAGGTGCTCCGGCAGGGCCCCCCGGAGGGAGACACTGCCGCGGGAGACGCCGCCGAGGGAGGCACCGCCGGGGGGAACGCCGAGCCCGCCGCCACGGAGACCACGGTCCGCTTCACGGAGCTCGACGCCGAGGGCGGCCCGATCGGGCCGCCGAAGGAGCTCACGATCCCCGGCACCCGGCTCTACGTGGAGGGCATCGTGGTCAAGTTCGGGGACGAGTACGTGGAGGAGGGGGATCCCCTCCGCGGGACCTCGATCTGCCTCCTGCAGCGCCTCTTCTCCGAGGAGATGGCCCCCGAGGACGGCCTCGAGCTGGACTCCGTGAACCAGCACCCCCTGCCCTTCACCGGCGACGACCTGCCGGACCCCCTCTACCGGGACCTCTTCCAGCGGGTCTGGGACTACGCCAACGACCCCGAGGCGGCGGAGCGCATCGGGGTCCGGGCCATCCAGGCCGAGGCGCCCTCCATGGAGGTGAGGCCCGGCCGCACCTATCGCCTGGAGCTCCGACAGTCGGGGGGCATGACCCTGCGCGCGGAGCGATAGAGCCTGCGCGCGGAGCGACAGCGACCGATCGACGCAGGCGGCGGCCGCTCGCCGGGCAGCCGGAGGAGGGGGCGAAAAAAGAGGCGCCGACCCTCTACTGAGGTTCGGCACCTGGGTCCCTTCCCGGGGACATGCCTGGTACCTGGTCCGCGCCCGCGCGAGCGCGGGCGGGCCGTGGCGCCAGCCAGTTTCATTTCTCCTGCGCTCTCAATTTCGCCCCCCCCAGGGGGGTGGATGCAGAAGCGCCCGACACCCCTCAAAAAAAATCCGGGCCCGCGGTTCGAGGCGAACCGGGGCCGCGGATCCGGCGGACCGGGCCCCGTGGAGGGGCCGGCCCGCGACCGGGGGCACAGTCAGGGGAGGAGGACCGCGTCGATCACGTGGATGACCCCGTTGGAGGCCTCGATGTCCGTGGCGACGATGTTGGCCCCGCCGATGCGCGCCGAGTCCTTGGTGATCGCCACCTCGAGCTCGGTGCCGCCGATGGTCGGCGCCTTGTCGAGCTTGGCGGCCTGGTCGGCGTAGACGCGGCCGGAGACGATGTGGTGCTTGAGGATCGCGGCGAGGCGGGCCTTGTTCTCGGGCTTCAGCAGCGTGGCCACCGTGCCCTCGGGGAGCTTGGCGAAGGCCTCGTCGGTGGGCGCGAAGACGGTGAAGGGGCCACCCTTCGTGAGGGCGTCCACAAGACCCGCGGCCTTGGCGGCGGCGAGGAGCGTGCCGAAGGACTTGGCGCCCGTGGCCACCTCGGCGAGGTTCTTGGACTCGGGGAGCACGACCGCGTCGATCACGTGGATGACGCCGTTGGAGCAGACGATGTCGGAGGTGACGACGGTGGCGCCGTCGATCGTGACCGCGCCTTCCACGAGCGCGATGTCGAGGCGCTGGCCGTTCAGGGTCGTGGCGGAGGTGAGCTTCTCCTTCACGATCTGCTTCGCGCGGACGTCACCGGCCACCACGTGGTAGGTGAGGATGCCGGTGAGCAGGTCGCGGTTCTTCTCCTCAAGGAGCGAGGCCACGGTGCCCTCGGGCAGCTTGGCGAAGGCGGCGTCGGTGGGCGCGAAGACGGTGAACGGACCCTCGCCCTGCAGGGCCTCGATGAGCTCGGCGGTCTTGAGCGCGGTGGCCAGGGTCTCGAAGCTGCCGGCCTTCACGGCCGTGGTGACGATGTCGTCCACGGCGTTGGCGGCGAGCGAGGCCTTGGGCTTGGCGCTGCAGCTCGAGGGGCACGGGGTGTCGTCGTTGCCGTTGGAGGCGAAGGCGGCCGCGGCGAGCGCGAACCCGGTGAGGGCGAAGGTGACT
>JASFWR010000132.1:0-8867 GCA_050049155.1 Planctomycetota bacterium
GACCGCCTCCGGCGAGGTGCTGATCGCGGTGCAGACGGAGTTCTTCGCGCTCCAGGGGCTCAGCAAGCTCGTGGAGATCGTGCAGCTCCTGCGCCGCCGCATGAAGCCGGACCTCGAGATCACCGGGGTCCTCGCGTGCATGTACGACAACCGCCTGCGCCTCGCGCGGGAGGTGCTCGCGGAGCTCCGCTCCCACTTCCCCGAGCAGCTGTTCCGCCGCCCGATCGCGCAGAACGTCAAGCTCGCGGAGACGCCCAGCTTCTCGAGGACGATCTTCGAGTACGCCCCGGACTCCAAGGGCGCCGAGGACTACCTCGCCGTGGCCCGGGAGTTCCTGGAGCGCGAGGGCGTCGAGGCCGAGGACGAGGCGCGCTCCGTCGAGGCCCCACCAGGCGGGCGGCCGGGAGGGCCGCACCTGGACTGGGAGGCAGCCCTGAGCCACGTGACCCCGCCGGCCGCGGGGTCGGCGCCCACGGAGCCTCTCCGGCCGGCCCCCCAGAGCTCGGCGATCGCCGCTGACGGCGCCGCTGAGTCTTCCCCGGAGGACCCGGCGGCTTCGCCCCAGCCGGCGCCGGCGCCTGCGGCAGCGGACGAGGTCCCGACCCCGACCCCCGAGCCGGTCGAGGACGCCCCCGTCCCGGACCCCGAGGGATCGGAGCGGGGCGAGGCGCCGCCCGAGGACCCGACGCCCCAGGACCCGGAGCCCCAGGCTCCGGAGTCCGAGGATCCGGCGCCGGGTGGCCCGGAATCGGCCGCATCGTCCCCCAGGACCGCCTCCGAACCCGCAGGCGCCGACCCCGCGGGCGACGCCGACGAGGATCCCAACGAGGATCCTGGGGCGGCCGCCGGGCCCGAAGCCGGGCAGAAGGGCGGGCCGCGCCGGGAGCCGATCCCGGACGTGGACTCGGAGGTGGATCCCGAGTCGAACGCTGAGCCGGACTCCGAGGCGGCCCTTGCGTCCGCAGAGGCCTCGACGGAGCCCGCCGCGCCCGCGTCCGTGCCCCCGAGGCCTGTCTACGCCGGGGGTTCCCGGGCCGCCGCGCGCGGCCGGGAGCGGGCCCCGTGGACCCCGGGGAGGGCCGCGGAGCGGCCCTCGGCCTGAGGCGGGCTCCCCGTCCGGCGAAATCGCGGCCGGCCGGACCTCCACGCCGGGCCCGCGGGGCCCATGATCCACCCATGCGCATCGGGATCCTCTGTCACCCCACCTACGGCGGCTCCGGCGTCGTGGCGAGCGAGCTCGCGCTCTCGCTGGCGGAGAACGGCCACCGCGTGCACCTCTTCTCCCACGACATGCCCCCGCGCCTCGCGCGCGCCCCGGGGCCGGTGGAGGTGCACGTGGCCCAGGGCAGCCCGTACCCGCTCTTCCACTCCACGCCCCACGACCTCGCGATCATGTCCAGGGTGCTGGACCTGCACCGCAGCGAGGGGCTCGACGTGCTGCACGCCCACTACGCCATCCCCCACGCCGTGAGCGCCCTGCAGGTGCGCTCCGCCGCGGCGGAGGCCGGGCTGGCCCCGCTCAAGGTCGTCACGACCCTGCACGGGACGGACATCACCCTGGTGGGCAACGATCCCAGCTACGCGCCGCTCACCCAGTACGCCATCGCCGCCTCCGACGCCGTCACCGCCGTCTCGGAGGACCTCCGCCGCCGGACCGTCGCCAACTTCGAGGGCACGACGGCCAGTGACATCGAGGTCATCGCCAACTTCGTCGATCTGGAGGAGTTCCGGCCGGGCGAGGTGCGCGCGGAGCGGCCCACGGCCGTGCACGTGAGCAACTTCCGAAAGGTGAAGCGGGTCCCGTGGCTGGTGGAGGCCTTCGGGCTCGCCCTCGGGCGCCTCTCGGACCCGGAGCGAGGCGCGGAGCTCGTGCTGGTGGGAGACGGCCCCCAGCTCGGTGAGGCCCGTCGGGTCGCCCACGAGAAGGGGCTGGAGGGGCGGGTGAAGTTCCTCGGCCTGCGGGACGCCCTGCCCGATCTCCTGGGGCCCGCGGACGCGTTCTGCGTGGCGAGCACGGAGGAGTCCTTCGGCCTCTCCGCGCTGGAGGCCATGGCCTGCGGCACCGCCGTGGTGGGCACGCGGACCGGCGGGCTCCCCGAGGTGGTGGAGCACGGGGTCTCGGGCCTGCTCTCCCCGGTGGAGGACCTGGACGCCTACGCCGACCACCTCGCCGCGGTCCTCGAGGACCGTGAGCGTGCCACGGCCATGGGCGCCGCGGCGCGCGCCCGCGCCCGGGAGCACTTCGACCGCCGCGTCGTGGTGGCCCGGTACGAGGGCCTCTACCGGCGCCTGATCGCCCGGGGTTGACCCCCGACGACCCCATGCGACGGATCCACCTCGACCACAACGCGACCACGCCCATGCGGCCGGAGGCCCGTGAGGCGCTCCTGGAGGCCCTGGAGGGGGGCCTCGGGAACGCGAGCAGCGTCCACGCGGCCGGGCGCCGGGGGCGCGCCGCCGTGGACGGGGCGCGGGAGCGGGTGGCGGCCGCCCTGGGGGTCCCGGAGGACAGCGTGGTGTTCACCAGCGGCGGCACGGAGGCCAACAACCTGGCCCTCTTCGGGGCCCTGGCGGCCGGTCCGGAGGGCATGGGGCTCGTGACCACCGCCGTGGAGCACGCGGCCGTCCGGGAGCCCGCGGCCCACCTCGAGGGCCTCGGCCGGCCGGTCTCCTGGGTCCCCGTGGACCGACACGGATCGGTGGACCTCGACGCCCTCGAGGAGGCGGCGCGCGGGCGCCCGACCCTCGTGTCCGTGATGGGCGCGAACAACGAGATCGGCTCGACCACCGACCTGGCCGAGGTTCGCGCCCGGATCGGGGACTCGGCAGTTTTCCACAGTGATGTCGTCCAGGTCCTGGGCAAGCGACCCCTCGACCTCGGGGGCGCGGGCGTGGACCTCGCGAGCCTCTCCGCGCACAAGGTCGGGGGCCCCATAGGCGTCGGGATCCTGGTCCGCAGGCCGGGCACCCCGCTCGCCCCGACCACCTTCGGCGGGGCCCAGGAGGGCGAGCTCCGACCGGGCACGGAGAACGTGCCCGCCATCGTCTCGGCGGCCGTGGCGGTCGAGCTGGCGGTGCAGGAGGTGGAGGCCTTCCAGCGGGTCACGGGCCGCCTCGCGGCCCTCCTGTGGGACGAACTCGCATCGGCCTGCCCTGGCCTGAGCCTCAACGGCCCGCCCATCGACGACCCCTCCAGGCTCCCCAACACCCTCAACGTCTCGGCCCCGGTGGGCGACGCCAGGACCCTCGTGGCGCGGCTCGACCTGGAGGGGCTGGAGGTCTCCGCTGGCTCCGCCTGCGCGAGCGGATCCCTCGAGCCCTCCCACGTGCTCCAGGCCCTCGGGCTGAGCCCGGAGCTCGCCCGGAGCGGCCTGCGGATCTCCCTCGGAACGCACCTCGAGGAGGCAGATATCCACACCGCCGTGGAACGCCTGGGGAGAACTTTGGGGGGAGCGCCCTAAGTCCAGGTTATCCACGGACAACCAAGGCTTGGGGACCCCTGGCGCCGCCCGGACCCGTTGACGGTTCCCCGGATCGCGCGTGTAATTCCCTTCATGTCCGCGCTCCACGGCGCGGGCGATCTCCCCGGCCCCTTGGACGCCCTGCACGCCGTCCCAGCCCCCCTGAAGCCGGCCGAGATCGACCACTTCCCCCCTCCGCCCCGTCGGCCTCTCCCCTCGGAGCCGCACTCTCCGCCCCCCCCTGCTCGCCCCTCCCGAGGGGCCGCCCCGCGACCCCTTCGCGGGCACCGTTCGGACCGCACGAATGGACGAATCGATCATCGAATCCGGCTCCCTGACCGCTCGGACCGAGCGCCCGGACCGACCCAGCCCCCGGGTCGCCCGCGCGGCCGCTCCCCGGCAGGACGGCAGGGCGTCGCTCGACCGCGGCGGCCAGGACCGGTCCCCGCAGGACCCGGGCCTGTTCGACCCCCGGCCCGCCGCCGCCCCTGGAGCCGCTGGCGGCATCGGGACCGTCGCCGAGGGTGAGGAGGTGGAGTACCTCGCCGCGAGCCTCAGGGACGCCCTGGTGGCCTCCCTGGCCCCCGAGCAGTTCCAGACCTGGTTCAAGCGCTCCAAGCTGATCCGCGTGGACGACGACAGCGCCGTGATCGCCGTCCCCAACAGCTTCGCGCGGGAGTGGATCGCGAAGTACTACCTCGACGTGCTCCAGCGCGCCGTGGACTCCATCCTCGGGACGAACCGGGAGGTGGTCCTGGTGGAGCAGCCCGAGAGCCTCGTGGCCGAGCCGGCCCCGGAGGTGGTCTCCGAGCTGGCCCACGGGCAGCCCCCCCGACACGACCGGAGCCCCGCCGAGGGAGCAGGGTCCGGAGCGGCCCAGGAGGCGCCCGGCCGCAGGGAGCAGCAGCCGGTCCGCCGCAGCCAGCTGGACGAGGCGAGCGACTTCGTCCTCAACCCCAAGTGCACGTTCGAGAGCTTCGTGGTGGGCCCGTGCAACCGCTTCGGGCACGCGGCGGCCCTCGGCGCCGCGGAGCAGCCGGGCAAGTCGTACAACCCCCTGTTCCTGCACGGCCGGGTGGGCGTGGGCAAGACGCACCTGCTGCAGGCCTTCTGCTACTCGGTGCTCGAGCGGTTCCCGGACTCGCGGATCCTGTACCTGTCCTGCGAGACGTTCGTGAACCACTTCATCGACGCCCTCGAGAACGGGGACATGATGACCTTCCGGGACAAGTACCGGAACATCGACGTGCTGGTGGTCGACGACATCCAGCTGCTGGCGAACAAGGAGCGGACCCAGGAGGAGTTCTTCCACACGTTCAACTCTCTCTACAACGCCGGCAAGCAGATCGTCCTCTCGTCCGACAGCCCGCCGAAGGACATCCCGACGCTCCAGGACCGGCTCGTGTCGCGCTTCAAGTGGGGCATGGTGACGGAGATCGAGCCGCCCTGCTTCGAGACCCGCATGGCCATCGTCAAGCGGAAGGCCCGTGAGCGCGGGACCGAGCTCCCCGACGAGGTCGCCCAGTTCATCTCCGAGAACATCGAGGAGAACGTCCGGGAGCTGGAAGGCGCCGTGACGCGGCTGTTCGGCTACACCCGACTGACCAACGCGAAGATCTCCGTGGACCTCGCCCGCGAGGCCCTGGCCGGCCTCATCGACGTCCGGGCCGGCGCCCCCACCGTCGACGACATCATCTCGCTCGTCACGGAGCACTACCAGGTCAAGCTGTCCGAGCTCCAGTCCAAGAAGCGCACCAAGGCCATCGCCTTCCCGCGCCAGGTCGCCATGTACCTGTCGCGCAAGGTGACCCGGCACTCCCTCGAGGAGATCGGCGGCTTCTTCGGCGGTCGCGACCACACGACGGTCCTCTACGCCGTGGAGAAGATCGAGAAGGAGATCGCCGCCGACCGGGAGTTCTCCCGCCGCATCCAGCACTTCCTCGACCGCCTGGGGTCCGGGGGCCGTCGCTGAGCCCCTGCCCGCTGAGCCCCTGCCCACTGAGCCGCCGCGCGAACGGCTGCCGTACGAAGGGCCGCCGCCGGAGTTCCGCCTCCGGTGGCGGCCCGCTCACTTCGAGGTACGGCCCGGACGCCTGCGGCGCCGGGAGGGGCCGGCGGAGGAAATGGTGGAGAACCTGTGAGCCCCAGGTGGGAATCCGGTGGGGAGCCGGTGCGTTGCGCCCCCTCGGCGGTGGAGGAGTGTGGGCACGAGGGGGACCCGACCGGTGGGCGGTTGTGGGGAGTTCGGGGATCGAACCTGGCCGCCGGAGAGCCCCTCGAGGGCGCCGTTGAGAGGCGTGGAGAAGTCCGCCGTTGTCCACCGCTCACCCACCGCCCACGCGCCCCCATCCACATCTCACGAGACGCCGCAAGTCGCTCTGGAAAAAGGAGTAGCGTCGCCCACGGAGCGCCCCTGAACGATAGACAGGGGCCCCTACTAAGACGAAGATATCACTACAGGTGCGAGGTCTGGAGAACCGTTCCCCGCGCCCTCGCGACGCTCCGCTGGAGTCCCGTCGACGAGCCCCTGCTCACCCCCCCGATCCTGAGCCATGGACGCCTTCGGCCCGTGGCTCCCGAAGACCCGGCCGTACGCCGTGTCGCACCGCGGTCGAGGGACTCCAGGAGAGGCTCGGAGCTGGACCGTGGTCGTGGCGCTCCCCCTCTCGCTTCTTCGTCCCGGGCCGTACCCGGGGGCGCAACAAGGAACAACGATCCCCATGAAGGCCACCTGCGATCGAGACGCTCTCCGCGAAGGTCTCGCGATCATCTGCGGCGTCATCCCGACCAAGAGCCCGAAGCCCATCCTCTCCAACGTCTGCCTCGTGGCGACCGACGACCAGGTCGAGCTCGTGGGCACGGACCAGGAGGTCTCGGTTCGCTTCAAGCTCGACAAGGTCGAGGTGGCCGAGCCCGGGCCCGTCGTCATCCCGGCGCGCACCGCCTTCGACTTCGTCCGGGACCTGTCGGGTGAGACGGTGACGATCTCCACCGACGACTCCCGGTGCACCATCACCAGCGGGGACGACTCCTGTGAGCTCGTGGTGGCCGACGCGGACGAGTTCCCGGTGGTCCCTCGCTTCGACGAGCAGGGCTCCGTCAGCGTCCAGGGAGGCAGCTTCTCGCGGCTCGTGGGGCGCACGGCGTTCGCGGCGGCGCGAGAGCCCGGACGCTACGCGATGCACGGGGTGCTCGCGGAGCTCGACAACGACCAGCTCCGGCTCGTGGCCACCGACGGCCGTCGGCTCTCCATGGCCTCGATCCCGGTGGAGATGGCCGGCGCCGACAAGGCCAGCGCCATCGTCCCCACCAAGGGGATGCAGCTCTTCTGCCGCGTGATCCCCGACCCGCTCGACCAGATCCGGCTGTCGCTCCGTGACGGCCAGGTGGGGCTCCGGTCCAAGAACGCGGAGATCTTCGCCCGGCTCATCGACGGCGACTTCCCCCAGTACCAGGCGGTCATCCCCGCGGAGTGCGGCAACGCCATCGAGGCGGACGCCGAGCAGTTCAGCCGCAAGCTCCGGCTCGTGTCGAACGTCTCCGGCGACGAGACCCGCGCCGTGCGGTTCCGCGTGAAGGGCGAGCAGCTGGAGCTGTTCGGCCACTCGGCCGACCGCGGTGAGGCCACCGCTCACATGGACGTGGCCTTCAAGGGCGAGGAGGCGGAGATCGCCTTCAACGCGGACTACGTGCTCGACGGCCTCAAGAACGGGGCGCCCGAGCGCGTGATCCTCGAGTTCGGCCAGAAGACCAGCCCCGGCAAGTTCACCCTCGGCGAGAACCACATCTACATCGTCATGCCCATCACGCTGGACGCCTGACCCGGATGGCCGCCGCACGTCGTCGTTCCGCGAGGGGACGGGGCTCCCGGCGCCGGGGGTCCTCCGAACCGGAGCGGGGGCTGCTGATGCCCCTCGGCGACGCGCTCAAGGAGTACCTGGACGACTCCCGCGTCCTGCAGCGCAAGAAGGCCGGCCCGGCCCTCGCTGCCTGGGACGAGGCGGTCGGCCCCGAGCTCTCCGCCCGCGCCACGGCCGTGTCCTTCCGCCGAGGCGAACTGATCATCGAAGTCGACAACTCCTCCCTGCTCGCGGAGCTCCGGGGCTTCGCCTCCGAGGACCTCCGAACACGCGCGGACGCCCTCCTCGAGGGCGGCACGATCCGCAAGCTGACCTTCAAGTTGAAACGCCGCTCATGAGCGACCTGGACCAGACCGCCGACGCCGCCTCCCCCACCTACGGCGCGGACTCCATCACGATCCTCGAGGGCCTCGAGGCCGTCCGGGTGCGCCCCGCGATGTACATCGGGGACACCGACTCGCGGGGAATGCACCACCTCATCTGGGAGGTCGTGGACAACGCGGTGGACGAGGCGCTCGCCGGCCACGCGTCCCACTGCAAGGTCATCCTTCGGGCGGACGGCTCCGTCTCCGTGCAGGACGACGGCCGCGGCATCCCCGTGAGCACGCACCCGACCGAGGGCGTCCCCGCGGTGGAGGTGGTGCTCACCAAGCTCCACGCGGGCGGCAAGTTCGACGACCAGGCCTACAAGGTGTCCGGCGGGCTCCACGGGGTCGGGGTCTCCTGCGTGAACGCGCTCTCGACCCAGCTCAAGGTGGAGGTGCACAAGGACGGGAAGGTCCACCAGATGTCCTTCGAGCGCGGCGAGAAGGCCAGCGACCTCGAGGTGACCGGCGACACGGACCGCACCGGCACCACCGTGACCTGGTTCGCCGACCCGGAGATCTTCTCGACCACGGAGGTCGAGTACGAGGTCGTCGAGAAGCGGCTGCGCGAGACCGCGTACCTGATGGGCACCCGCGGGCTCCGGATCGAGCTCGAGGACGAGCGCACCGGCGCCTCGGAGGTGTTCGAGTTCCCGGACGGGCTGAAGACCTTCGTCAGCCACATCAACAAGAACAAGACGGTGCTCCAGGAGGACATCGTCCACTTCTCCAAGACCGTCCCGTCGGTGGACGACGCCGGGGCCGAGTACGAGGTCGAGCTCGCCCTCCAGTACACGGACTCCTACCAGGAGAGCGTCTTCACCTTCGTCAACAACATCAACACGCACGGGGGCGGGACGCACCTCGCGGGCCTGCGCGCGGCGGTCACGCGGACGCTCGGGGCGTACGCGCGCTCGGGGAAGCTGGTGAAGGAGAACCAGGACCTGCCGTCCGGCGACGACTGGCGGGAGGGCCTCACGGCGGTGCTCTCCCTCAAGGTCCCCGACCCGCAGTTCGAGGGCCAGACGAAGGACAAGCTCGGCAACCGCGAGGCCCAGGGGATCGTCGAGTCGGCGGTCAACGACCTCTTCGGCACTTACCTGGAGGAGAACCCGGGGCCGGCCAAGGCCATCGTCGGCAAGGCCGTCCGGGCCAAGGAGGCGCGCGACGCGGCCCGCAAG
>JASFWR010000133.1:0-8846 GCA_050049155.1 Planctomycetota bacterium
AACCGCCGCGGCGCCCCTCCTCGGGATCACGAATTCACTCCGAGCCCCG
The DNA here is from genome assembly GCA_050049155.1 of Planctomycetota bacterium. Classification (GTDB taxonomy): domain Bacteria; phylum Planctomycetota; class UBA1135; order UBA1135; genus Saltatorellus. The sequence continues at coordinate 50 of JASFWR010000133.1, forward strand.
ACGCCCCGCGAGGGGGGCTGGGACGCGGCGTGACGCAAGGGTCAGAGGCCGAGGATGATCTGGGCCGCGTCCGAGAAGCGGGCGCCAGCCGGAGCGTTGGCGTCGCGGTACAGGTACTGGACCGCGAGGCCACTTCCGATCATGGGACCGAGGCCGGTCAGGTCCAGCGGGACCGTGAGCTCGCCGTTACTGGCGAACCCGTAGGAGATCCGAACCGCTCCAGCGTCCATGCAGTTGGCGCCGAAGGGCGTGGGGCTGATGGGCCCCGCGGGGCCCGCGAAGACGACGCCGAAGGAGTCCACCGGCAGCTCGTAGATGAAGGCCGACGTGTCGTTCAGCTGGATCGAGCCGCTCCCCTGCATGGCCAGGATCCCCTGGCTGATGGGGTCGAAGTCCGCGGCGGCGCAGCGGAACCAGAAGCCTGCACAGGGGAAGTTGGGGATGCCCGGGGTGTCGAGGCCTTCGAGGGTGAAGGTCCCGATCCGCCAGCCCTCGTCGCAGCGCACGGCCTGGGCCGGGACGAAGGACCCGTTGGGGCCGAGGTCGGCGAAGCCGAGGGAGGCGCCGTAGTACTGGTCGCCGCCGCCGATCTCCTCGACCAGCGAGACCGCGTCGAGCACCTCGCTCCAGGGCGTGATGTCGAGCACGCCGTCGTCGTCCGTGTCGAGGTCCTCCTGGAGGATGCCCGTGAAGTCCCGGACGAGGAGGTGGGTGACGTTGTCGCCGTTCTCGAAGCCGAGCGTCGCGGTGAGGTCCGCGGGGCCGAGGGTGAACGCGCTCTCCGCGCACACGAAGAGGCCGGAGCCGCCGGTGGCGCTCCCGGTGAGGTCCGTGATGGACTCGACCACGCCGGAGCCGGCGCTGCCGTCGCCGATCACGATGTAGCTGAGCCCGTCGAGGCTGGCGCCCGGCTCGGTGAGGAGCTCGAAGTACTCGTCGTCGTCGCTCCCGGGCTGGTCGATCCGGATCTCGTTGATCCGCGGGCCGGGGCAGAAAGGCGAGTTGGCGGCGCCGGGCGTCTCGGTGCTGCCGGTGCCGAAGTCACCGATCTGCCACCCCGCGGAGCACCGGAAGGAGTGCGCCGGGACGAAGCTCCCATCGGGTCCGACCGCCGCGCCGCCGAACTGGACGGTGGCGTAGTAGCGATCCCCGGTGTACTCGGTCTCCACGAGGGACACCGCGTCGATCACGTCGGAGAACGGGAAGACGTCGAGCATTCCGTCGTCGTTCGTGTCCAGGTCGTCCTGGAGCGCACCGGTGAAGCCGACGACGAGCATGTGGGTGACGTTGTCGCTGTTCTCGAAGCCGAGGTCCGCGACGAGGTCCGCGGTCCCGAGGGAGAAGCTGCTCTCCGCGGCGACGAAGTACCCGCTGGCGGGGATCACGCTCCCGGTGAGGTCGGTGATGGACTCGACGACCCCGGAGCCGGCCGAGCCGTCGCCGATGGAGATGTAGTAGACGTTGGTCAGGTCGGTCCCGGGGGAGCCGGCGAGCTCGAAGAACTCGTCGTTGTCGCTGCCGGGCTGGTCGATGCGGATCTCGTTGATCGAGACGTCGACGGAGCCGCCGCCGAGGGCGGTGGCCAGCGCGAGGGTGGAAAGGAGAGTCATGGCTTGGAGGTCTGGGGTCCGCGATGGCGGGCCGCGTCGGATCGCGGCTCGTCCGTGAGAGTGACCAAGATTGGAACGCGCAAATGCCTCAATGCGCGATGGTATTTCCGTAAAGCGGCCGCTCGCATGCCCAGGCGGCATCCATGGGCTCGGGAGCGCAGGTCGCGCCCTCGGCGAGCGCTCGTCATGGCTCGCCCCCTCGGGCTCCGGGCGGGAACGGTGACGCCCTGTTCCAGGGACACCGCGGGCGTATGCGCTGCGCTCAGCGCCGGGTGCCGACCACGCAGCCGGGGAGGGCCGCGAGCGCCGCGGCCATCACCACGCACGGAGCGGGCGGGAGGTCGATGGCGAAGGCGGCCCAGAGCCCGGCCGCCGAGGAGGCGAGGCCCAGGATCGCGGCCAGCACGAAGAACGTCCGCATGCTGGTCGCGAAGGGCCGGGCGCCCAGTGGGGGCAGCACCAGCAGCCCGAAGAGCATCACCGGCCCGACGCTCATGGTGCCGACCGCGACGCTCGCGCCGGTGAGGCCAGCGAGCAGCGCCTCGAGCCCGCGGACGGGGCGCCTGAGGACGAGGGCGCTCTCCCGATCGAGGCTCGCGAGGACGAGGTCGTGGCGCCAGACGGTCACGAGCACGATCGAGGGCCCGAGCACCGCCGCGAGGACCGCGAACTCGTCCGGGCCCACCACGAGGGACTCCCCCGTGAGGATCCCGTGGACGAAGACCTCGCCGAACGGCGAGGCGTTGGCGCACAGGATCGTGAGCGCGCTGGCGGCGGCGAAGGCGCCGGCCATGCGCGCGCTCTCCGTCCCCAGCCGATCCCCGGAGAGCACCAGGGCGAGGAGGCCGGCGAAGGTCCCGAGCGCCGCGAAGACCAGGTGGTACCCCAGGGCGGAGTGGGTGTCCGAGGCCACGTCCTCCGGCCGGACGTCCCCGAAGGCCCCCTGGCCCACGAACCAGGGGAGCAGGAGGAAGCCGACGGCGACCCCTGCGGCGGCGAACTGGGGGAGGGCGAGCCCGTGGAAGCTGGTCCGGCGCAGGTAGAGGAAGCCGCCCAGCACCGGAGCGGCGGCGCCGGTGAGCAGGATGGCGAGGATGGACCACCGGAAGAACTCCCATGCTTCGGGGAAGCTCAAGGGGCACCTCCGTCGAGGACGGGCAGGATCGAGCTGCCGGGCTCGACCGTCACGCCGCCGCGCTCCACGCGCCACACGTGGTCGACCTGGCCTCGCAGGGCGCCCAGGTCGTGGGTGACCATGAGGGAGGCGACCCCCGACTGCCGGGCCGCGCGCTCCACCTGGCCGAGCACCACCCGCGTGGACTCGGCGTCGACCCCGCTGGTGGGCTCGTCGAGGAGCAGGACCTCGGGGTCCGTGAGCATGGCGCGGGCCACGAGCGCCCGCTGGCGCTGGCCGCCCGACAGGTGGGCGAGCAGGCGGTCCGCGTGGGAGTGGAGGCCGAGCTCGTGGAGCAGCGACTCCGCGCGGGAGCGGTCGACCTCGCCGAGGCTCCGGTGCCACCCCTGGACGCGCCCGGCCGCCCCCTGGAGGACCAGCTCGCGCGCGGTGATCGGGAAGAGCGGGTCGAGCCGGTCTCGCTGCGGCACGAGCCCGAAGCGGCGGGCGGCGCAGCGGACCTCGCCCCGGCGTGCTCGGACCAGGCCGAGGATCCCTCGGAGCAGGGTGGTCTTCCCCGCGCCGTTGGGGCCGAGCACGGCCACGCGCTCGCCGCGCCGCAGCACGAGGTCGACGTCCGAGAGCACCGCCTCGCGGTCGTAGCCGAGGCTCACGCCCCGGAGTTCCACGGCCGGTGGCTCCACGACCGCGGGCGCGTTCACAGGACCCGGCGTGGCGGAGCCCTGGTGTGCGGGGTGCTCGGACGTGGGGGAGCCAGCCTGGGGCGGCGCGTCCGGGCCCCCAGGTCGATCAGCCCTCGACGCCACCCTCGTCCAGCTCGAGGTCCCAGGCGTCCAGCAGGCCCTCGTGGAGCTCGTCCATGAAGCCGAGCCAGGTGCCGCCGTCGCGCGGCGCCATGACCGGGAGCTCCACCGCGCGCGCGCCGGCCCGCTCGGCGGCGTCCTCGGCGACCCGCCCGGGGGTCCAGGGCCCGTGGAGGATGACCGAGATGCCCTGCTCCCGCATGTCCTTGGTGATGCGGGCGAGGTGCCCCGGGGTCGGCGGGACGCCGGGCTGGGGCTCGAGGGCGCCCATCATCACCACGCCGTTGGCCTTGCAGAGGTAGCTGTACTCCTTGTGGTACTGGACCACCTTGCGGCCCTCGAGGAGCTTCGCGGCGCGCTCCCAGCGCTCGCGGTGCTTGGCGATCCGCTTCTCGTAGGCGGCGAGGTTCTCCTCGAACCGCTTCGCCTGGGCGGGGCGCTTCTCCTTCAGCCGGTCGCAGATCTTGCGGCCGGCGTAGGACCCGAAGTCGGGGTCCATGTTGATGTGCGGGTTGCCCACCGGGTGGATGTCCACGCCGGTGCGCCGGTCCAGGGTCACCGGGATCTCGAGGAGCTTCGGCCAGCCGGTCCCGACGTTGAGCGGGCCCTCGCGCATGATCTTGCTGTTGCGCGCGCTCTCCAGCAGGCCGGGCACCCAGCCGTGCTCGAGGGCCAGCCCGACCTGGACGAAGAGGTCGGCGCGCGCCGTCATGACGAGATGCGACGGGCGGAGGCGGACGCTGTGCAGGTTCTCTCGGCCCTTTGCCACACAGCGCACCTCCACCGCGTCGCCCCCGACCTCACGGACGATGTCAGCGAGATCGGGGATGGTGGTGACCACCTTCAGCGGGTCCTCCACCGCTACCCCGGCCGCGGCGCGCCCGCAGAGCAGGGCGCACGCGGCCACGAGGAGCGCGAGGGGGCGGAGGGGGAGTCGCATCCGGCGAGGTTCTACCAGTTGTACGGGTGCCCGTGGGCCCCGATGTAGCCGGTCAGCTGGAGCATGAGCGCCTGGGCGTCCTCACCCTCCTCACGGTCGAAGTGCATGCCGGCCACCCGGACCCGCATGAACTCGGTCGGGTAGTGGCTCCAGTAGAGGGTCGTCTCGGTCTCCCGCGGCAGCTCGTCCTCGAGCTTCTCGAGGGAGGAGACCATGAGCCCGACCGTGTTCTGCTGGTTCCAGGCGTGCTCGGCGTAGGCGAACCAGCCCTTGGCCGTGGTGTCGAGGATCTCGAGGTTGGCCGTGGCCAGCCCGTCGTCGATGACCTCGGCGTTCAGGGCGCCTTCGGCGTAGAGGTACTCGGCGCCGAACGTCCAGGCCTTGGTGCCGTCGTCGCTGTTCCAGCCGTAGGTCAGGTCGAGGCCGTAGACCGACTGGTCGAGGCCGCCGGTGCTGAGCTCCTCGCCGGTGTCGTCCTCGCCGCCCTCGAAGCCGAAGTCGGGGATGGTGCGCATGGAGGCGCCGAACTGGAGCATGCTCTCGTCCCCGACGTCCGTCATGGCGGTGGCGCGAGCGGAGAAGATCAGGTCCGTGAAGTCGCGTCGGTCGTCCACGAAGGACTCGGCCTCGGTGTGCCCGCCGCCGCCGTGGTCGTGGTCCTCCTCGTCGAAGAGGAACCCGTGTCCGTGGGTCTCCTGCTCGCCGAAGACGCCGACGGAGAAGCGGAACGCGGTGGCGTCGCCGACGGGGCTCCAGTGGTCGAACTGGAAGCCGGTGCCGGGCACCTCCGTGCCGAGGAACTCGCGCAGGACCGCCGGGCGCTGCGGCGTCGCGAGGTCGTGCACGTGGATTTGCATCTGCTTGCCGAAGTCCAGGAAGAAGCGGCCGGCGCGGATGCTCGTGCGGTCGGCGAGGCCGGTGTAGAAGAGGGCGGCCTCGGTGAGCTCGACCTCCTCCGCGTCGGTCTCGAGGGCGAAGTTGCCCCACCAGTACGGGGAGATCGCGCCCTGGCCGGTGAGCTCGGCGACGCCGAGGTCGAAGGCGTACCCGTCCTCCTCCTCGCCGTCGTCGGCCCAGTTGAAGGACCCGTCGACCGCGACGCCGAGGGCCGGGTTGAAGGCGGACGTGAAGCGCGTGGTCTGGCCCCAGTAGATCCGCGGCATGCCGGGGCTGCGCAGCAGGCCCACGGGGGACCGCGCCTCGCCGGGGAGCGGGTTCATGGGGAGGGCAGCGCCTGCGGTGGCGTCCGCGGTCTCCGCGACGTCCGTGGCGGTCTCGTCGGCGAGCGAGGCCTGCGCGTCATCCTGAGCCGCGGCGCTCTGGGAGGCGAGCACCGCGGCGGTCAGGGCGCAGAACATGTGGGCCGTCTTGCTGTGGGCCCGGTGGGAGGGAGTCATCGGTGTGCTTCGGGGAGGAGGGAGGTCGAGGGGCCGTGGGAAGAACGGCGCAGGGGAAGAGCGCAGGACCTTATGCCAACGCATTGGCATTTGCAAGAGGGGCGAGCCTGCTATAACCTTTGGCCATGCGAATGACGGAGCAGCGCCGGGCCATCCTCGCAGCCTTCGAGGCGGCGGGCGGGCCCTTGAGCCCCGCCGAGGTCCTCGACCTCGCGGGCCGTGAGGTTCCGCAGCTGAACCTCACGACCGTCTACCGGAACCTGAAGGGGATGGTCGAGCGCCAGGAGCTCGTCATGGTCCCGGTCTCGGGCCAGGCCGCCCGCTACGAGCTCTCCGGGCTCGATCACCACCACCACTTCCTCTGCGAGGGCTGCGACCGGGTCTTCGACATCCCGGGCTGCCCCGGCTCCATCCAGCGCCTCACCCCCGAGGGCTTCGAGACGACGAGCCACGAGGTGACCCTGGTGGGGCGCTGCCGCGGGTGCGCTTGACCCCGCTGCCGACGCGCCGCCGACGCGCCGCCGACGGCCCACCGTCAGGACCTGACCCGGGCGCTGGGCCGGACTCGCGCGCCGGGCCTGCCCGAGGATGCCCGAGGGGCCAGGGCTGGAGCGGGCCGGCGCCGGCCCCAGGGCGGGCCGAGGGTCAGCGGAAGGTGACCGAGTAGCCCTCGGTGAAGTTCGAGGTCGGGCCCGGGTTGGCGTCCCGGTGCCAGCACTGGAAGTTCCAGGTGTCCCCGGGGAGCGTGGCGACCGCGCCGGTGGGGGCGGGGATCGCGGCGGCGTCCACCACCAGGCGCAGGGTCCCGGCGGCGTCCGAGGTGCCGGCCTGGGAGAGGTAGCGCCCGGTGGTGCCGCCTACGCAGAGCGTCCCCTGGCCGCCGCCGATCATGGGCACGGAGGCCTGGCCGTCCGCGACGATGAAGAAGCCCGTCTGCTGCGGGGGCAGCTGGGTCGCCACGAGCTCGAGGTCGTTCTCCACGAGGAAGGACGTGCCCTCGCCCACGACCTCCCCGGCGAGCCCGGTGGAGTTGGGCTCGGCCTGGCAGTACGCGGTGCCGACCGGCGCGCTGCACCCGACGTCGTAGACGCGGAACTCGTCGATGGCGGCCTCCACGATGTTGATCCGGCCCGTGTCGGAGGCCACGAACCGCAGCTGCACCTCGGCGCTGGGGGCGAGGGTGGCGGGGAGCAGGTGCGCCGCGCGGATCCAGCCGCCCTCGGTGCCAGGCCCCAGGGGGCCCACGGTCTCGAGCGGCACCCAGGTGGCGCCGGCGTCGTTGGAGACCGACACCTCGAAGGCGTCGTCCGGGTCGTTCGCGCCGTAGACGTTGGAGAACCACCGCTGGTACTCGATCACCGGGTACTGCATGCCCGAGAGGTCGAGGAGCGGTGAGAGCAGGGTGGTGAAGCCCTGGTCCACGTCCGCCTCGGTGTTGTTCCCGATCACACCCGCGCCGGTGAACCAGCACAGGCGGCCGTTGGCCGGGAACCCGTCGGTGGGCTCCGCCGCGGTCCCCGGGGGCCGGCCTCGGGTCCACTGCCCGCGGACGGCCGTGTCCCCCGGGAGGCCGCCGACCCAGCCGGCGGCCTGCTGCATGCTGTCGTAGCGGGCGGTGGTCACGGACTCGCCCACGAAGGAGACGAAGGGGACCACCGGGGCGGACGCCGGGAAGGTGGAGCGGACCCCGCCGGTGGTCCGGGCGGACACGTACCAGCGGACCTCGGCGCCGCAGGGGGCGGCCGGCAGGTCCGCGGCGTAGACGCCCGCCGCTCCGGTGGCGTCCATGGGCACGCTGTAGGGCCCCGCGCCCACGTCCACGACGAGCTCCACGGAGCTGGGGTCGAGGGCGTTGCCCTGGAACGTCCCGAGGGTGGCGGTGACGGTCTCGCCCTCGGCGTCGAGGGCGCGCAGGGGCGCGGCGTCGACCTCCACCAGGAGCGGGTCGAAGGTCCAGACGAAGAGTCCGCGCTCGAGGTCGCTGCCCAGGATGGTCCCGCTGGGGAGGCCCACGTAGCAGCTCCACAGCCCGTTGAAGGTGGACGAGGCCAGGTCGGGGGCCGTGTCGAAGGCGGCCACCTCGGCGGGGGCGTCCGGGTCGCTCACCGTGTCGAAGACCCGCAGGCCCGAGGTGTAGTTCGCCTGGAACAGGAGCCCGTCCCGCTCGTACATGTTGTGGCTGATGCTCGGGACCCCGTTGGTGAACTCCCCGGTGAAGGAGGCGTTGCCCGGGTCGGTCACGTCGAAGACGCGGGTGACGGTGGTCCCGACGCCGACGCCCTCGTCCAGCTCGTCCCCGAGGTAGAAGCGGGTGCGGTCGGCGGAGAGCCAGCCCTGGTGGCTGTACCGGCGGTTGGGGTAGGCGAGCTGCTCGATGCGGAACGGGAAGTTCTTGTTCGTGACGTCGACGATCGAGAGGCCCGTGTCGCCGGACCCGTTGCCGAGGCCCGCGCAGCAGAACGCGAGCTGGCGGCCGGCGTAGGGGCCGCTCGTGTAGGTCACCACCTGGGTGTCGTGCACGTAGCGGCTGCCCCAGGAGCCCACGTACAGGGGCGCGGACGGGTTGGCGAGGCTGTAGATGCGGAGGCCGTTCCCGCCCCCGCCGGTGCGGTACAGGTAGCCGCTCACCTCGTCGATGGCCACGTTGTGGGTGCGCTCGTCGCCGGAGCCCGTCACCGTGTTCTCGACGGTGACGACCCCCGCGTCGATGGCCGAGAGGTCGAGGACCTGGATCCCGCCGCCGCCCTCGCTCACCACGTAGGCGCGGTCCTGGTAGGTCTTGATGTCCCGCCAGAGGCTGTTGGGGCCGTCGATGATCTCGACCACTGCGGCGTTGGCGGGGTCGGTGACCTCCACCACGACCGTGCCCGACGAGGTCCCCATGAGCGCGTACTCCCGGCCCGAGGGGGACG
>JASFWR010000336.1:0-4263 GCA_050049155.1 Planctomycetota bacterium
TGGACCCGGCCCTCCGCCCGACCGCCGGCGTCTGGCGGGCCGCGCTCGAGCGCCCGGCGGCGCGCCGCCGCGGCCCCGGCCCCCTCGCGGTGGTGATGGCCGCGGCCGTCGTCGTCCTCGCCGGCCTCCTCGGCCTCGACCGGCGCCGCTCGGCCGAGGCCAGCGAGCGGTCGGCGACCCGGCTGCTCGCCTCCAGGGCCGCCTTCGAGGGGCTCCTCCTCGGGACCTACGACGAGCTCGAGCGAATCGAGGAGATCGCCCCGCTCGCGGCGGCGGGTGAGCGAGCGCTGGCCTCCATCGAGGGGAAGGTCGCCACCGCGCGCGACCGTGAGCTGCTCGCCCTCGCCCTCGTCTGGAACGGCCGCGCGCAGCGGCTCGTCGGCGAGCCCGAGGCCTCGCGGGCGTTCTTCGAGCGGGCGGTCCGAGCCGCCGCCGCGCTCCCGCCCGGCCAGGTGGCCACGGAGGCGGAGGTGGCCGCGCGCATCGCCCTCGGTGAGCTCCACGTGGAGGGCAGGGACTTCAAGGGGAGCCGCGTGCACTTCGACCGCGCCGTCGCCCTCTGCAAGGACGCGATCGCCGGGGGTGAGGCGGATCGATCCCTCCGGCTCGCCCACGTCCGGGCGCTCATCAGCCTCGGCGACGTGACCATGTCGTCGGGCAAGGAGAGCGCGCCGAGGGCGCTCAAGTACTTCAGCCGTGCTCGCGCCGCGCTCGAGGACCCCGGGGCGGGGTTCGAGGCCGACGCCCTGGACGTCCAGGTGCTGCGCTGCGACCTGGGGAAGCTGGAGGCGAACATGGCCTTCCAGACCGGTCAGCGGGATCGGGCCGTGGAACTGCTGGAGGAGCACGTGCTCCAGGCGCGCGCGTTGATCGAGCGGGACCCCGGTTCACCGCGGTCCAGGTGGACCCTGGCGCGCGGCGCGGACGTGCTGGCGCGCGCCGAGCGGGAGCTGGGTCGGCCCCAGGCCGCGGTGGAGGCCCACCGGACCTCCGTGGAGGCCTGGCGGTTGCTCCGGGAGATGGAGCCTCGGAACGACGCCTGGAGCCGGGAGTGGGCGAAGTCGACGGCCCTCCTGGCCGATTCCCTCCGGCTCGTGGGCCAGGTCGACGAGTCCGTCGACCTGCACGGGGTCAGCATCGGCCTGATGGAGTCCATGATGGCCGAGGGCACGCTGCCGGCCACCTTCGCCATGGAGGTCGTCCAGCAGGAGCTCAGCTCCGCCGAGGGGCTCCTCTCGGCCGGGGAGTTGCGCCGGGCGCGCACGACCCTCAAGAGCGCCCGGGGGCGCCTCTCGAAGGTCCCGCCCGCGGCGCGCACCACGCGCCGGGGGGGCGACCTCGGGATCCGCTCCACCCTCATCGAGGCCGAGCTGCTGATCGCCGAGGGCCGCTGGCCGGGGGCGGGGGAGCGGGCGCTGGTGGTGATGGAGGCGATCCAGAATCGCGCCATGCAGGGGCTCGACCGGGGCCTCCGCCTCGACCGGGCGCGTGCGCTGCTGGTGACCGGCGCGGTGGCGGAGGTGGACGGGGACCTCGACCTCGCCAGGGACAACCGGGAGCGCTCCCTGGGCATCCTGGACGAGCTGCGCCGGGAGCGGCCCAAGGACCCGGAGCTGCTCGCGCTCAGGGCGCGCGCGCTCTACACCCTCGGGCGCGAGGGGGACGCCGAGCGGTCGATCCAGATCCTGGACCGGATCGGCTACCAGGACGCGCGGCTCGACTCGGTGCGCGCTGCCGCCAGGCAGCTGCGTCGGTGAAGTGTCCGGGCGCGCGATCGTCGTCAGGGGCGCCGGATCGTCCGCAAGGTCCCGCGCCGATCGGCCGATTCCAAGGGTGCCAGGGCGCTCGGCAGTCCGCCTTCAAGCCTCGATTCCTCTGACATCCAGGGCGACGAGTCGAGGCCCTGGCGCATTCCTCTCCTGACCCGCCGCGTGCGGGGGAGCGGCGAAGTCCGCGGCTTGGGTCCGCCGCGTGGATCAGCCGCGTGGGTCAGCTGGGGAAGCCCGCCACGGAGGCCACGCAGCCGGCGGCGCACCAGGAACACTGGCGCCCTTCGCTCAGGCCGGGACGACGGCGAGCTCGAGCATCGCGACCTCGGCGTCCGGATCGTAGGGGCGCTTGCGCGCCACCTCGTCGAACCCGAAGAGGCGGTGGAAGCGGAGCGAGGGCTCGTTCGCCGGGATCGTATTGACCTCAGCGCAGAAGACCTCGCGCCCGGCGGCGGACGCGCGCTCCACGGCGCCCTCGTAGAGGGCCCGCCCGATGCCCACGCCGCGGCTCCCCTCCGCGACGGCGATGCGGTCCACGTAGAAGAAGCGCCCGTGCCGCTCCCCGAACCACCGGTAGTTGGGGCTCCCGTAGCTCGTACCCTCGGTCAGGAAGACTGCGAAGGCCGCGACCTCGCCGTCGACCTCGACCACCGGGAGCCAGGCGGCCTCGGCGACGAAGGTGTCGAGCTTGGCGTCGTCCATGCCGCCGACCTCCGGGACGTTGGCTGCGTTGATCTCGAGGACGGCCGGGCGGTCCGACTCGTCGAAGTCGCGGACGGAGAAGGTGGTCATGGCGCGATGGCGGCGGGGGTCAGCGCAGGTCCTTGAGTCGGGCGAGGAGCGCGAGGGCCTCCATGGGGGTCGTGGCCTCCACGTCGATCTCGTCCACGGCCTTCTCCAGCTCGGAGGGCTCGTTGTCGAACAGGCCGAGCTGCAGGCCGGGAGGGAGCTCGAACGCCGCGAAGCGCGCGGGGTCGAGGACCCGCCCGCCGAGGTCATCCGCCTCGCGCTCGATGTCCTTGAGCACCGCTCGCGCGCGCTCGATGAGGTCGCCGGGCACCCCCGCCAGCCGCGCCACCTGGATGCCGTAGGACCGGTCGGTCCCGCCCTCGACGATCTGGTGGAGGAACACGATCTCGTCGTCCCACTCCCGCACGGCCACGGAGAGGTTGTGCACGCCCGTGAGCTCGCCGGCCAGCTCCGTGAGCTGGTGGTAGTGGGTGGCGAAGAGCGTGCGGGCCCGGACCTTGTCGTGGAGGTGCTCGACGATGGCCCACGCGAGGGCGAGGCCGTCGAAGGTGCTGGTCCCGCGCCCCACCTCGTCCAGCACGACGAGGCTCTTCGCCCCGGCGTTGTTGAGGATGTTCGCGATCTCGACCATCTCGACCATGAAGGTCGACGCCCCGCGGGAGAGGTCGTCGGCCGAACCGATGCGGGTGAAGATGCGATCGCACACTCCGACCTTGGCCGACGTCGCGGGCACGAAGGAGCCGATCTGCGCCAGCAGCACGATCAGCGCGGTCTGCCGGATGTAGGTGGACTTACCGGCCATGTTCGGGCCGGTGATGATCCCCACGCTCCGCTTCTTGCGGTCCAGGGAGGTGTCGTTGGGGACGAAGGTGACGTCGGTCTGGGTGGCCTCGATCACCGGGTGCCGACCGGCCTCGATCTCGATCGCGTCCCCGTTGTCCACGGTGGGCGGGCAGAAGCGGCGGGCCGCCGCCGTCTGCGCGAGGCCCGAGAGGACGTCCACCTCGGCGAGGGCGCGGGCGGTGACGAGGATCCGCGGCACCTCCCGGGAGACCTCCTCCTTGAGCGCCTGGAAGAGCTCGTACTCCATGTCCTTCGCTCGCTCCTCGGCGCGCAGGACCTTGTCCTCGAACTCCTTCAGCTCGGGCGTGATGTAGCGCTCGGCGTTCTTGAGCGTCTGCTTCCGCACGAACTCGGCCGGGACCTGCTCCACCTGTCCCCGCGGGACCTCGAGGTAGTAGCCGAAGACGGAGTTGAAGCCGATCTTCAGGCCGGGGATGTCGTAGCGCTCGATGGCCTCGGCCTGGAAGCGGGCCATCCACGCCTTCCCGTCCCCAGCGATCTGCCTCAGCTCGTCGAGCTCGGCGTCCACGCCGTCCGCGATCACCCCGCCCTCCTTGATGGTCATGGGCGGGGACTCCACGAGGCGCGTGTCGATGGCCCCGATGACGTCCTCGAGCGGGTCGAGGGACTCGCGGAGGTCCCCGAGGACCTTGGAGTAGACCGCGTCGAGCTTGGACACGAGCGGGCCGACGACGCGCAGGGAGCCCGCGAGCGCGACGAGGTCCCGGGCGTTGACCCGACCGGTGGCCACCTTGGCCACGAGCCGCTCGATGTCGAGGACGCTCCGCAGGTGCTCCCGGACGTCCTCCCGGAGGAACGGGGCGTCCACGAACTCCGCCACCCCGCGCTGCCGGTGGAGGATGGCGTCCACGTCCCGCAGGGGGGTGAGCAGCCAGTCGCG
>JASFWR010000315.1:0-4532 GCA_050049155.1 Planctomycetota bacterium
CAGTCGCGCATGAGCCGGCCGCCCATCGGGGTCAGGGTGGCGTCGATGGTGTCCAGCAGCGACCCCTCCCGCCGGGCCCCGCGCTGGGTCTGCGTGAGCTCGAGGCACGAGCGCGTGGCGCGGTCGAGCACCAGGTGCTGCCCCGTGTCGACCCGCTCCAGCCGCAGGAGGTGCTCGCAGCTCCCCCGCTGCGTCTCCCGCGCGTACTCCACCGCGGCGCCGGCGGCGCACACGGCCAGGGCGTCGTCGGCGAAGCCGAAGCCCTCGAGGGTCTTGACCTTGAACTGCTCGTGGAGGACCCGCCGGCACGTGTCGCGCGCGAAGCGCCAGGGTTCGCGCCAGGTGATCCGCTGCGAGAGGTCCCGCTGCAGCTGCTCCGCGAGCTCGGGCGCGGTGCGCGGGAGGTCCTCGGGGAGCAGGAGCTCCGCCGGGCCGACCCGCGCGAGCTCGTCGGCGACCCGCGCCACGGGGAGGTCGCACGCGCCCGCCCGGCCGGTGGAGAGGTCCACCCAAGCGAGGCCGGCCTGGGCGCCGTCGAGCATGAGGGCGGCCAGGTAGTTGCTCGCCCGCGCGTCGAGCTCGTCCTCCTCGGTGATCGTCCCCGCCGTCACCACCCGCACGATCGCCCGGTCGACGATGCCCTTGGTCGTGCGGGGGTCCCCGGTCTGCTCGCAGACCGCGACCTTGTGCCCGGCGCGCACCAGCCGCATGAGGTACGGCTCCATGGACTTCACGGGGACGCCGGCCATGGGCATGGCGTCCGCGCCCTTGGCCCTCGACGTGAGCGCGATGCCGAGCTCCCGGCTCGCCACCTCGGCGTCCGTGCCGAACAGCTCGTAGAAGTCGCCCATGCGGAAGAAGAGCAGGGCGTCGCCCGCCTCACGCTTCGCCGCCTGGAACTGCTCCATCATCGTCACCTTCGGCTTCTTGCCGGCGCCGCGCTTGGGCGGCGCGGGGGGGGTCGTCCGTTGGTGATCGGTGCTGGTCATGGCGCTGGGAAGCAACAATGTAACCGCGTCGGGGGGGCGGGCGCGCCAGTTGTGGCCGGCGCGTGTCGGGCCCGCGGGGGCGCGCCGGGCGGGCCCCGCGTGGATCCCGGGGCGCTCCCCGAGCAAGAGCCCCGTACGACCTCCGTCCCCGCCGGGGTCCGGCACCAGTTCGCGCCGCCGCTGGCCGATGTAGGCCCTATCCTCGATCCGGAGCCCCGCTCGCCGCGACCCCGCCCCACCCCGGGGTCGCCCGGCTCCACCGCCTTGCTGACTCGAACCCCGACGGACCGACGGGCCGCCTGGCCGCTGGCCTCGATCCTGCTGCTGCCCGCGTGCGCGACCTACAACGAACGGGTCGCGGCGCCCCTCGACGCGTTCGAGCGCGGTGACTTCGTGTCCGCCGAGGCGCTCTTCGACGCGGAGCTGTCGGAGGGCTCGCCCTTCCTCTCGGGCGTCGAGGCCGGGACCTCGGCCTTCGTGGCCGGCGACTTCGAGGGAGCGCTCGAGCGCCTGCACGCCGCCGAGGACGCGGTCCGGGACGTGGAGGAGCGCGCGCTCATCGGGGGGGAGGGGCTCTCGGAGGACCTCCTGTCCCTGGTCGTGAACGAGGGGCAGCGGGCCTACGCGGGGGAGGGGTACGAGCGGGTGATGCTCCACGCCCTCCTCGGCCTCTGCTACCTCGCCCGCGGCTCCGCCGACGGGGTCCTGGTGGAGGCACGCCGTGTGGACCGCCTCCTCACGGCGGAGGAGGAGCTCTACGAGACCGAGTACGCGGCCGGCGGACTGGGGCACCTGCTGTCCGCGATCGCCTACGAGCTGAAGGACAAGCCGGGCGAGGCGTTCATCGACTACCGCCGCATGGCGGAGAAGGGCCTCGGGGGGGACCTGGTCACCTCGGCCCTGCGACGCCTCGGGGAGCGGCTGGGCCGGTCGGACGAGCTCGACCTGCCGCCCGGGGGCGAGACGCCGCCGCGCGGCTGGCCCAGCGTGGTCGTCGTCGGGGGGCTCGGCATGGGGCCGGCGAAGCGTGAGATCCGCCTGGACGTCCCCATCGACGGCGGGGTCTTCGCCTGGTCCGTGCCCGACTTCGACGGCGGCGTCCCGGCCGCCGCCGACCTGGACCTGGTCCTGCCCGGGCGGGACCTGCGCGTGCGCGCCTCCCTGATCGAGGACGTGGCGGCGGTGGCGAGCCGCAACCTCGAGGACCGCATCGCGTGGCTGGCGGTGCGCTCGGCCGTCCGCGGCCTCATCAAGCGGCAGGCCGCGGAGGAGCTGCGGCGGGACGACGACACCGCGTGGCTCGCCGTGGCGATGGACGTCTTCACCGTCGCCTCGGAGCGCGCCGACCTGCGCGCCTGGCGCACGCTGCCCCAGCGCTGGGTCGCGGCCCGGGCCTTCCTCCCTCCTGGCGAGCCCGTGGCCCTCGAGCTGGCCGCAGGGCGCGCTCTGCCCGTCGCCCTCGGCACCTTCCGCCTGCAGCCCGGAGAGACCATGTTCGTCCTGGCCAGGGCGCTGGACAGCGGGCTCACCGCTCACGTCATCGGTGGGGAGCGGCTGCTGCCCCCCGCGCCGACGACGCCCGAAGATTTCGACCCATCCCGAACCGTGCCGGATCCGCCGGCGTCCAACCAACCATGAAGCTCATCACCAAGGCGCTGCTCCCGGCGCTCGTCCTCACCTCCCTACAGGTCTCCAGCTGCAGCTCGGTCCGCTACGGGGACTCCGACAAGGCGGAGACCCTGAACACGGACTGGGGGTCGAAGGACCTCCAGGAGTTCGCCGACTTCATGGTCGGCTCGCTGATCGAGACCCCGGCCCTCAACTACCTGGACGGTCCGGGCAAGGGGGACGACAAGCGTGTCATCGTCGCCTTCGGCGGGATCGCCAACGAGACGAGCGAGCACGTCAACACCGAGATGATCTCGCGCCGCATCCAGGACCAGCTCCTCGAGAGCGGCAAGTTCCGCTTCGTGGCCCGCAAGGAGGCTGCGGGTCAGAGTGAGATCGAGGACGAGGTGCGCTTCCAGCAGGGCTCGGGCCGGGTCGACCCCGCGATGGCCAAGGCCTTCGGCGGCCAGCTCGGCGCGGACATCATCCTCTACGGGGCCCTCGCGGACATCACGAAGGAGACGGGGCGGTCGCTGGAGCGCGTCGGCACCAAGCGCAAGGACGTCTACTACCAGTTCTACCTCTCGGCCGTGGACATCCGGACCGGGGAGGTGCTCTGGGGCAAGACCGAGGACATCCGCAAGGAGGCCACGGTGGGTCTCTTCGGGCGCGGCTGAAAAACCGCCGGGTCCGGCGTTCGCCGGCCGGGAATTGTCCCGCTCCTTCCCGCGCAGGGCGTTGGAGAGCGCCTTGCAGGTAGGAGTGACGAGAGAGAGAGACTGACCCGCAGGCCTCGGCCCGTGAGTCGGAATCGGAGTCGCCGGCTCCCGCGGTACCACGCGGGAGCCGGTTCTTTTGTGCCCTCGTCGCGCTGCCAGGGTCCGGGCCGTGCCGCGGGCGGGTCCCTGCCTGAGCCGCCGCCCCCAGAGGTCGGCCCGATGCCCCGGGTGGCGTCCAGGGAGGGGGCTGGAGGATTCCCACGATTCCTGGTTCGGAGCTGCCCGCGTCCCCGCTCCTGCGTGCAACAGCAATGAGCTGTGCTGGGGATCCTGACTCTCACGAGTCAATTGGGCCCGCCGGGGACACCCGGCGGGCTCTCTCCGTTGGTGGCTCCTCGGCGCGGTCCCCGGGGAAGGGCTCGGAGCCCGGGACACCGCGCGGGTCGACGGCCGACCGAGCTGGGACGACGGCTCGAGGTGGGCGGGCGGCTCGGGTCCAGCCGGCGCGTCGGGCGGGCCTTCGCCGGTCGGAGTCCCGACGGACCGGGTCTCGACGGACGGGGTCTCGACGATCGGGGCCCCGCGGCCGGGGCCTCGCCGATCAGGGCTTCGAGACGATGGAGCTCGGCTCGCAGCGCCCGCTCGTCCGGACGACCTCCACCGGCTCGGGGCGGACCAGGGAGGTGAGCACGTGGTCCCTCCAGGCCCCGTCGATGAAGAGGTAGTCGCGCGCGAAGCCCTCCTTCTCGAAGCCGAGCCGGTCGAGGACCGCGGCGCTCCGGGCGTTCTCCGGGCGGTAGGCCGCCATCACCCGGTGCAGGTGCAGGTCCTCGAAGGCGTACCTGCAGAGCCGCTCGAGCGCCTCGCTCATGTACCCCTTGCCGACCATCTCCTCGTCGAGGCTGTAGCCGAGGACGGCGGACTGGAACGCCCCGCGGACGATCTGGCTGAGGTTGGCCACGCCGATCACCCGCTGCCCGGCGAGCCCGTCGCTGCGCTCCGCCTCCTCCCGGAGGCCCACTTCCTCCCTGAGACGGAGCACCGTGCGCACGCTCTGGCCCGCGTGGAACTCGTCCAGGGCCGCCCGCAGCTGGCGGACCCAGAAGTGACGCCGGTAGTAGTCGAGGGGGCGCGCGGGCTCCCACGGGCCGAGGTGCGCCGAGTTCCTCCGGCAGTACTCGGCCATGGAATCCGAGGCCGAGACACCGGGGATCTC
>JASFWR010000134.1:0-8765 GCA_050049155.1 Planctomycetota bacterium
GGGCGCCGCGATTCGCCGCGGCGCGAGCCCCGGCGCGCGGATCATCCAGGGCACGTGCACCTGCTCCTCCCAGACCAGGCCGTGGCCGGGCACGCCGTGCTGGTTCAGCCCCTCGCCGTGATCGGCGAGCACGACCACCACGCTCTCCCCCGTCAGCCAGCCCTGCTCCTCCGCCCGGTTGAGCAGGCGCTTGAGCTGGCGATCGACGAAGGCGACCTCGCCGTCGTAGGCGTCGATCCCCGTCTCCAGCTCGTTCCACTGACCCGTGGGGCGCTGGGCCCGCGCCGCGAAGCGGCGCTCGGCCAGGTACGCCCGCGTGGCCTCGTCCATGCTGAAGTCCCGGGCGACCTTGAACGGCGGCGTGTACGGACCGTGGGGGTCGAAGTAGTGCACCCAGAGGAGCCCCGGCCGGCCCGCGGCGCCCTGCCGCTCCATCGCCTCCAGCGCCGCCGTGGTGACCTCGTTGGCCACCCGCGGCCGCGCCTCCGGCGCGTCGTAGCCGTCGAAGCCGGCGTCGAGCCCGAACTCCGGCCGCAGCGGGTACGCCGCCACCACCGCGTCCGTGCGGTAGCCCGCGGAGGAGAAGAACTCGGCCAGGGTGACGAGGTCCGGCCGCCGGAGGTACGTCACCCCGTCCGCGATGTTCGCCAGCACCCCGTGCTCGTGCGGCGAGACGCCGGTGAACATCGTGGTGTGGCTCGGGAGCGTGGTGGCGATGGGCGCGTAGGCGCGCTCGAAGAGCACCGACTCGACCGCCAGCGCGTCCAGCCTCGGGCTCGTCCCTCGGGCGTAGCCGTAGGCGCCGAGGTGGTCCGCGCGGAGCGTGTCGACGGTCACGATCAGGAGGTTCGGACGCCCCTCCAGCAGGCCCTCCTCGACCTCGCCGCCCACGAGCGGCACCCGCGGGCTGTCCGGGTCACCGCCCCGCTCGGGCGCGACGTCGCCGCCGCACCCCGAGAGGGCGAGGACGAGGGCCGCCACCGGCAGCCCCCGTCGAGGGTGGCGTCGCGTCCCTGACCAGCTCACGCCGAGATCATAGCGCGCACCGGACACCGGTCCGAGGCGCCCGTGGAGCGCTGAGTGAGCCCGGAGCCTCGGGCGACCTGGACGAGCTCGGAGCCTTGGGCGACCTGGGGAAGCTCCAAGCCTTGGGTGACCTGGACGAGCTCTGAGCCCTGGGCGCTCCGAACGAGCGGTCGCCGCCCCGGCCGGCCGCTCCCTAGCGTCGGCCCCGCTCGTCCCGCTCACGCATGGTGACCTTCAGGTCCACCAGCCAGCGGTCCTCGGGGATCTCGTGGGGCTTCAGGTTCTTCTGGGCCGCGCGCAGGTCCACCGAGGTGATCCGCAGCTTCCGGCTCTCCGACTCGAGCAGGTAGAAGAAGTTCGCGATCCGGTTCCGGTCGAACCACGTGTTGTTCTCCGCCGGGCGGATGCCGTAGACGGTGTCCTTGTAGCCCTGCAGGTTCGTCGACGTCGTCGGCTTCTCGATCTTCGGGTTGCCCCAGAGCACCTGCCGGCGCGCCGCGATCTCGAAGACGTACGAGTTGACCTGGTCGGCGCCGTCCCCCTTCACGCCCTCCTTGGCGCTGCGCTCCTTGTACGCAGAGTAGAGGTAGGCCCGCTTGAGGATGTTCTGGGCGAGCTGCTCCACCTGCCCGCCCTCGGCGACGGCCGCCTCGTAACGGTCGATGACCTCCTGCTGCTGCATGGCGCGCCAGCCGAGGAACACAGAGCCCGCGAGCAGCAGGCCGATCATGATGCGAATCATGGGTTGTCTCCGGTTCTCCAGTCGGGGGCGTCAGTCGGCGCGGGAGGAGAAGAGCTTCGAGGGGTCGACGAGGACGACCTTGGCCTTGAAGTACAGGCCGGGCTCTCCCTCGGTGGGGGTCAGGGTGGCGGGCTCCACGCCCATGCACCACGGCTGCGCGCGGAGGGCCGACTCGAAGGCCGCGATGTCGTTGCTCGCGTCGGGCACGCTGTCCGCGAAGAAGGTGGCGTCCAGGCGCACCTTCGTGTGCTCCGGGAGGTTGTCCCTCTTGTTCTCCTTCACGTAGTCCGCGCGGAGGGCGCGGAGCGAGGGCCGCCAGTCGGGGTTGCTGTTCAGCGTGTTGAGCACGCAGGTCATGGAGGCGAAGGCTGACGGCGGGAGCGGGATCTCCTGGATGTCCCCCACCTCCTTCTGGAGCTCGAGCACCTTGCCCTTGAGCATCCGGTCGATGGTCACCAGCTCGTCCAGGGGCTCCTGGACGCCGTCGCCGAACTGCACGCCCTTGGCGGCGTACGGCTTGGAGCGGTCGAGCAGGTCCTTGGGCACCGGGTTCAGGATCGGCCGCATGCTGTCGCTGCCCACGATCCACGCGTTCACGTTCCGCAGGTACTGGAGGATGCCGCTGTAGTTGAGCGAGTCGATCTTCCGGATCTGGACGATGTTCACCATCCCCAGGAAGGTCGCGAGCATGAGCGCCGCGAACGCCACCGGGAACTCGAGCCGCTCCCACGTGCCCGAGTACCGCAGCTCCTCGCGCCGGAGCTGGGGCGTCATGACCCCGCCGCCCAGCTGGCGGAACGCGCCGCCGTAGGCCGCGACCAAGAGGCCCGCGCCGTCGGCGGGCTGGCCGGAGTCCTCCTCGAAGCAGTCGAGGACGTAGACAGGCACGTCGAGCACCGAGCTGCCGATGAGCCCGGGGAGCTCCATGCCGCAGGCGTAGACCGCCTCGATGGGCTGCGCCGTGCGCGCGGCGGAGATCGTCCGGCCGATCTCGCGCCGGATCCGCTTGATCGCCTGGTCCACCCGCCGGCTCATCTCGATGGGGTCGAGCGCGTCGACCTGGGCGTCTCCCTCGGCCGGCGCCCCCTCGTCACCCTCCTCCTCGGTCGCCTCGGTCGCGCCGGCGGCCGCGAGCTCGCCCGCGAGGTGGGACATGGCGCCGATGTGGATGACGCGGAACTCGCGGATCTCGGCGCCCGCCACGACGGCCACGCAGGTGGAGTGCTCCCCCACGTGGACGAGCAGCTGCGCGTTGTCGATGTGGCAGATGTCTGCCGCGAGGGCGGCGTTGACCATGGCCGAGCCCTCGAGCTCCGCCTCGAGGGGCTCCAGGCCCGCCTTCTCCAGGGCCTCGATGGCGCGGCCGACCGACGCCTTCGGGACCGCCGAGACGAGCAGCTCCGCGCCCTGCTCGTTCTCCGCCATCACGTGGTAGTCCACGATGACGTCGTCGATGTCGAACTGCGGCAGCTCGTTCTCGACCTCGAACTTGATCACCTGGTCGATCTTGGAGCGATCGGCGAAGGGCAGGGTCAGCCGGCGGAAGGCCGCCTCGTCCGAGGGGAGGATCACGGAGACGTTCTCCGAGGGGATCCGGTGCGAGGCCGCGGCGTCCTTCAGGACCGTGGCGACGCCAGAGACGTCGCCGGCCGCGTAGGCGGCGGACTCCTCCGCGGTGAACTCCCCGGAGTAGTAGGCCGTGATCTTGTGACGCTTGGGGGCCCCGTCGAGGACGACGAGTTCGAAGCGGCGGGGGCCGATGCGGATTCCGCAGGAACGTGCCATTCGGGTGCGATGAGGTGGGGCGCGCGGTCAGCGGGCCGCGAGCGGCCGCGCGAGGGCGTCGTAACGAGCCCGCGCAGCGGGGGGGAGGATGCTGTTTCTGATCTTGTCGTCGAACTCGGCGTCGAGGGCCCGGAAGTCGGGCTCCATGGCGTCGAGGGTGGCCACCTGGTGGCGCGTTCGGATCTCCCGTTGCCGGCTCTCGTATTCGTCCAGCAGCTGGTTCAGGACGCGGCGACGGCGGGACGAGAGCTCGAACTCCTCGGAGAGCGCGTCAGCGTATCCGGCGAGCGGGCTCGGGCTGGGGGTCTGTCTGGAAACCGCGACGCCGGTCCCCAGGCCCACGAGGAACCAGGAGACCGCGAGGGCGGCCGACCAGAGGCGGAGGTCCTTCAAGGCAGCGGGGCTCAGCGGTCGGCCGCGGGGGACGCCTCGGGGTCGACCTCCGGCGCGGAGCCGGGACCGTCCCCGGCCAGCTCGAGCTGCCGGTTCTCCTCCTCGAGTTCCATCAGCGCCTGGTCCAGGTCCTTGCCCGCGTCGAGGTCGGCGACCTCCGGCCGCTGGGCCCCGGCGAGGACGAGGGTGACGGCCACGAGGCCACCCGCGGCCACGGCGACGAGGGTGCGCGTGAAGGCGAGGACCCGGCCGCCTGGGCGGCCGTCGGCCGCCGGCCGCGCCGGCGGCGGCGTGACGGGCAGCAGCCCCACGTCCCCGGCGAACGCCCGCCGAGCGACGCGCGCCGCGAAGCCGTCCGGCACCTCGACCTCGGGCCCGGGGACGAACCACTGGCGGAGCGTCTGCTCCTCCTGGACGCTGGCGCGACAGGCCGGGCAGTCCATCAGGTGCCGGCGGACCGTGCTCCCGACGCTCTCCGTCACCTCGTCGTCCACGAACGTGGGGACGAGGGCCCGGACGACGTCGCACTGGATCGAAGCTTCCATGCTCATGCCTTGGACTCCTTGCGGGAGGGGTTCGCGGACGAGGCCTGGCTCGCCGCGAATTCGGGATGCAGCTGCAGCAGCCGCTTCTTGAACCGGGCGCGGGCCCGGAAGAGGCGGGACTCGACGGTCCCGATGGACACCTGGAGGACGTCCGCGATGTCCTGGTAGCGCATCTGCTCCAGCTCGCGCATGACGAGCACCGTCCGGAAGATCTCCGGCAGCTCGTCCATGACGCTGCGGGTGATCTCGGAGATCTCCTGCTGCTCGAGTCGCGCGTCGGGGCGGATGGACTTCCGCTCCGTGGTCTCGTCCACCGCCCGGGAGCCGGCGCCGCCGACCACCTCGGGGTCCTCGACGGCCTGGACCGGGCTGCGGCCCTGACGCTTCATGAAGTCCAGGATCGTGTTGACCGCGATCCGGTACAGCCAGGTGTAGAAGGCGGACGACTGCTGGAACGTCTCGAGCCGGCTGTAGGCCTTCAGGAAGGTGTCCTGGACGATGTCCTCCACCTCCACGGCGCTGCGCGTGTAGTGGCGCACCAGCCCGAACAGACGGCGCTGATAGCGCTCCACGAGCACCTCGAAGCAGCCCGGGTCCCCCTCGAGGGTCCCCTGGACCAGCAGGGCGTCGTCCTGGCTGTCGAGGCTCGGCTTGTGCATCAGCGCTCCCATCTTCGGGAGCGTGGACGCCGGGATGGACCGACTATTCCCGCTCGGCCGCGGATTCGGCGGCCCCGGAGGCCCCGAGGGCCGCGTTCAAGGTGTGCCCCATGCGCTCCTTCTTCGTGCGCAAGTACCTGATGTTGTTCGGGTTAGGCTCCACCTCGAGGGGCACCTGGTCCACCAGCTCGAGCCCGTATCCGGCGAGCCCATGGATCTTCTTGGGATTGTTGGTGAGCAGCCGCATGCGGCGGACGCCGAGGTGGAAGAGCACCTGGGCCCCGATCCCGTACTCGCGCAGGTCCACGGGCAGCCCGAGGGCCTCGTTGGCCTCGACCGTGTCCATGCCGCGGTCCTGCAGGTGGTAGGCCTTGAGCTTGTTGGCGAGCCCGATCCCGCGGCCCTCCTGGCGGAGGTAGACCAGCACGCCGCGCTCCTTCGAGGCCAGCATCTTCATGGCCTGGTCGAGCTGGGGCCCGCAATCGCAGCGCTGGGAGCCGAAGATGTCCCCCGTCAGGCACTCGGAGTGGACCCGGACGAAGACGTCCTCCTCGATGGGCGCCGCGGCCTCGCCGCCGCCGGACTCGAAGTCCAGTCCCTGGGTGAGCGCCACGTGCTCCTGGCCGTCGATCTTCGAGCGGAAGAGGTGCATGTGGAACAGGCCGTGGTCCGTCTGGATCGGCACGGGGGCCTCGATGACCGGCTCCACGAGCTGCTCGTTCTTGCGGCGGTACTCGATCAGGTCCGCGATGGTGCAGATCTTGAGGTCGTGCTCCTCCGCGAAGACCTCGAGCTCCGGCATCCGGGCCATGGTGCCGTCCTCGTTCATGATCTCGCAGATCACTCCGACGGGTGAGGCCCCGGCCAGCTGCGCCAGGTCCACGATCCCCTCGGTCTGCCCGCCCCGGACCAGCACGCCCCCCTCCCGCGCCCGGAGCGGGAAGATGTGCCCCGGCCGGGCGAGGTCGGCGGCCTGCGCCGACGGGTCCGCCGCGACCTCGATGGTGCGCGCGCGGTCCGCGGCGCTGATCCCCGTGGAGACCCCCGTGGCCGCCTCGATGGAGATGGTGAACGCGGTGCCGTGGGCGTTCGTGTTGTGCGACGCCTGCATGGGCAGCTCGAGCCGGTCGCACACCTCTCCCGACATGGGCGTGCAGATCAGGCCCCGCCCCTCCTTCGCCATGAAGTTGACGGCCTCCGGCGTGATCTTGTCCGCGAGCATGGCGAGGTCCCCCTCGTTCTCGCGGTCCGGATCGTCGACCAGGATGATCATCCGGCCCTGCTGGAGGTCTTCGATGATCTCGGGGATGGAGGAGATGGGCATGTCAGGGGGGTGGTGGGCCGCGGCTTGGGCGGGCGATTTGGCGGAACATCCTAGGGCGGGCCCGCAGCGGACCCGACCGCTATCGCCGAGGATCCGTTCGCCGGCGGCGAGGGCCGAGGGAGAACGACCCCCCGGGGCCTGACCAACTCGATGGTCCGCTAGGAATATCCCGAGCCGCTCATCGCCGGGAGCCGGGGACTGTCCCAACCCGAGCATCAGGCATGGTGGAGACGTGGGAAGAGAACGGGGAGAAGCGCTCTCTTAACACTTCAACGCACTACCAGTCTGTCACTTACGTCGTCCGTGACCAACGCGTGTCGGTGTGGAGAACTCTGTTCCTGGCCCGGCCGGGGGGCCCGGAACGGGGTGAGGGCCGTCCCGAGGCACCCTGACTTCTCCACGCGAGATCCACAGCAGATTCGCTCGATCCACAGGCGCGGGCTGGCCGACATCAGAAGGAAGTCGCATTCGAGTGGTCCACCCCGAGGGTCCGCTCGGCGCCTCCGCCGCGCAGCGGCGGGGTCCCCTGACTCCTCCCGACCCGTCCTCGATGTATCGCCACCTGCTCATCGGTCTCGCCGCCGCCTCCCCGCTCCTCGTCATGGGCGTCACCCGCCAGTCGAACCTGGAGCAGCGCCTCATGACCCTCGAGGAGTTCACCCGGCACGTGCCCGAGCGCCAGGACGCCCAGCTGCGGACGCTCGCCTCGCGGGTCGACGGGCTCCCGGAGGCCGCCGAGGTGGACGGGCTCCAGCTGAAGATCCGCGCGCTGGAGGCGCGCCTCGCCGAGGCGCGGCGGAGCCTCGAGGACCAGCGTGAGGTCCTCGACGAGGTCTCTCAGATGGCCCACAAGGTGCGCCGGATCGACGACATCGAGCAGGGGATGGACAGCCGCTGGGCCGGCTTCGTCCGCGCGCTGGACGCCACCACCGTGCTGGTGGACGAGACCCGCGCCGAGCTCGGTGACGTCCGCTCCCGGCTGACGGACGCGCCGAGCGCTCCCCAGACCGAACCGGGGGACCTCTGGACCGCGACCGTCGGTCCCACGGTCCAGCTGCGCGGATCCTCCACCGTCGGCAGCGGCGTGCTCCTGCAGTCCCGGCCCTTCGAGGGGGATCCCGACGAGTACCAGACCCTGCTGCTCACCTCCTGGCACGTGGTCCGAGACATCCAGGCGGGCTTCAGCTCGAACGTCCGCAGCATCCCGGTCTTCGTCCGCGGCGTGGACGGCGAGAAGCTCGAGTACACCGCGTCCGTCCTCGGACACGACCCCGAGATCGACGCGGCGCTGCTGATCATGAACACCCGCCATCGGTTCGAGATCGGGGCCATGCTGCCGACCCGGGAGCGGCTCGCGCGGACGCAGGTCTTCGACGACGTGGTCGCCGTGGGGTGCCCCCTGGGCAACGACCCGCTCCCCACCCTGGGCCAGCTCACCGACCTCCACCACGAGGTCGAGGGCATCCCGACCTGGATGATCAACGCCCCCACCTACATCGGGAACTCGGGCGGCGGCGTGTACGGCGGCGACTCCCACGAGCTGCTCGGGCTTCTCTCCAAGATCTACACCCACGGCTCCATCCGACCGACGGTCATCCCCCACCTGGGGCTCGTGACGCCCCTGGGCGTGATCTACGACTGGCTCGACGAGAGCGGGCTCGCCACGGTGACCGAGGGCGCGGGCAGCGCCGTGATCGTGCTCGAGTGAGGCCCGCGCGGCGCCCGGACGCGCCGCGGCCTCCTCCAGGGGCGAGCGCCCACTTTCCGACGCGCGGGGCTGGCGAGTCCCTCGGCCGTGCCGAAGAGTGTCGGTATGGGTCGGCGGTGGAGTCCCCTCACGACTTGGGTCGTGCTCGCGGCGAGCCTCTGGGCCGCGCCGGCGGTGGCCGCGCAGCTGGCGACCCCGGTGGACCTGACCACGACCATCAACGGTCCGGCGCTGCTCCCGCCCGCGGACGTGGACGGGGACGGCGACCTCGACGTCCTCGTGACCGACGCCATCGGCGAGGCGCTCCGCTGGGTCCAGCGGACGCCATCGGGACCGGGCCCGCTGCTGCCGCTGCTCCGCGCTCCCGGGGGTGAGGCCCTCTGGCGGCTCGCGGACCTGGACGGCGACGGGGACCTCGACGCCCTCGCGCTCCGCCGCTCACCCGCCCAGCTCCATGTGTTCGAGCACCACCAGGGCGCCTTCCTCCCCGCGCGACGCGAGGCCGCCTTCCCGGGCGCCGCCGTCGACCTCGAGGTGGGCGACCTGGACCGCGACGGAGTCGCGGACGTCCTCGTGGTGCTCG
>JASFWR010000135.1:0-8760 GCA_050049155.1 Planctomycetota bacterium
TGGGGGGGGGGGCCCCGCCGGTCGCGCCCCCGCGGGGGGGGCCCGCCGCGCTCCCGTGCGTGACGTGCGCGGGCCTACTTCCCGATGAGGAAGTGGCACACGTCCCCTTCCCGCATGACGTAGTCCCGGCCCTCGGTGCGCAGCTTGCCCGCGGCGCGGATGGCGGCCTCGGACTCGTGCTCCACCAGGTCCTCCACGCAGTAGACCTCGGCGCGGATGAAGGCCTTCTCGAAGTCGGTGTGGATGACCCCGGCGGCCTGGGGCGCCTTGGACCCGGTGGGCGTGGTCCAGGCGCGGATCTCCTTCTCGCCGGCGGTGTAGTAGGTCTGCAGGCCCAGCAGCTTGTAGGTGGCCTGGATGAGGCGGTCGAGGCCCAGGGACTCGATGCCCAGGTCGGCCATGAACAGGTCCCGCTCCTCGTCCTCCATGTTGCGCAGCTCGGACTCGATGTCCCCGCAGATGGGGATCCACTCGGACCCCGTGGCCTCGGCGCGGGCCGCGACCGCCTTCGCGAAGTCCGAGGACCCGTCCAGGTCGTCGTCCGTCACGTTCGCCACGTAGAGCATGCGCTTGGTGGACATGAGGCAGAGGGGCTTCAGCAGCAGCCGCTCGCGGTCGGTCCACTCGTGGGTCCGCAGGAGGTCGCCGTTCTCGAGCATCGCCTTGGCGCGCTCGAAGAGTTCCTTCTGCTCCAGGGAGTCCTTGTCGCCCGAGCGCGCCTTCTTCGACACGCGCTCGATGGCCCGGTCCACGGTGTCGAGGTCCGCCAGCGCCAGCTCGAGCTCGATGACCTCGATGTCCTTGAGCGGGTCGACGGGCTCCTCGCGCACGACCTTGGAGCCGCCGAAGCAGCGAACCACGTGCATGATCGCGTCGGTCTCGCGGATGTTGGAGAGGAACTTGTTCCCGAGCCCCTCCCCCTTCGACGCGCCGGCGATCAGGCCCGCGATGTCCACGATCTTGACGGACGCGGGGATGACCTTGTCCGTGGAGATGAACCGGTGGATCGTCTCCAGGTTCGCGTCGGGGACGGCGGCCACCGCCACGTTGGGGTCGATGGTGCAGAAGGGGAAGTTCCCCTCCTGCGCGCCGGCCGCCGTGAGGGCGTTGAACAGGGTGCTCTTGCCGACGTTCGGCAGGCCTACGATTCCACAGGAGACGCTCATGAGGGCGGAGAGGGTAGCGTCCCGGGAGCCCGCGGGGTCAGCTCAAGTGCCCTGCTGGGCGCCTACTCGCCGGCGAGGGCGAGGCAGTCGATCTCCACGAGGACGTCCTTGGGCAGGCGCGCCGCCTCGATGGTCACCCGGGCCGGCGGCTCGACGCCCTCGAAGGCCCGCCCGTAGATCTCGTTGACCGCGGCGAAGTCCCCCATGTCCTTGAGGTAGATGGTGCACTTCACCGCCCGGTCGAAGCCGGAGCCGGCCGCCTCGAGGACCGCCCCGAGGTTGCGCATCACCTGCTCGGCCTGGGCCTCGACCCCGCCCTCCACGATCTCCATGGTCTCCGGGACGAGGGCGATCTGCCCGGAGCAGTGGACGAGGCCGCCCGCGACGATGGCCTGGTTGTACGGGCCGATGGCCCCGGGGGCCTGGTCGGTCTTGACGGCGGTTCGATCGGACATGGGTTCGGGTCAGGAGCGCCCGGCGAGGGCGCGGGCCACGGAGGGAGGGACGAAGGGAGACAGGTCCCCCCCGAGGCGCGCGATCTGGCGCACCAGGGTGCTCGACACGTGGGCGTGCTCGGGGGAGGACAGCAGGAGCACGGTCTCGAGGTCCGGCGCCATGGCCCGGTTGGTCAGGGCCAGCTGGCGCTCGTACTCGAGGTCGGCGGCGCTGCGGATGCCGCGCACGACGGCCGTCGCGCCCATGCTCCTGGCGCCGTCCACCAGCAGCCCGTCGAGGGCGGCGACGGACACGTTGGGCAGGTCGGCCGTGGCCTCCTCCAGCAGCGCGAGGCGCTCCTCGACGCCCAGCACGTGCCGCTTGTCGTGGTGGGCGGCGACCGCGACGGTGAGGTGGTCGAAGAGGGCCGCGGCCCGCTCGATCAGGTCGAGGTGACCGAGGGTGACCGGGTCGAAGGTGCCGGGGAAGACCGCGCGGTGCTCCTGGGGGGACGACATGGCGGACCATTCTAGCCGACGGACGCCGCGCCGCGCCGGGCGCAACCTCCGGCGGCGCCAGGCGGTCCCTCGGGGGTGCAGGGGCCCGAGGGAGCACAGCTGGCCGGGCCGAGGGGCGCCTGGGGCGGGGCGCACCGGGGCGCCCCCGCCCTGGTGGCCGCGGCTGCCGGGACGGCGGGCGCCCTCGTCGGTCACGTGGTCGCGGAGCACCTCGGCGTCGGGGCTCTGGGCGTGGGGGGACTCGGCGTCGGGGCTCTCGGCGATGGGGCTCTCGGCGCGCTCGACGCGAAGGCCGTCGAGCCGCGGTGGCTGACCTGGGTCCTCGGCCATCCGGTCCCGAGGGTCGCGCTCGTCACGCTGGCCGTCGCCCTCGCGGCCACCCTCGCGGGCGCCCTCGCCCTCACCGGCTCGACCGCCCGCGGCGCCCGGCGCCGCCGCGCCGTCGGCCCCAGGGGCGGCCACGACTCGGAGGGTCCTCTCCGAGGTGCTCGCGCCCGCACCTCTCGCCTCCGCGTCGCTGGCTTCCGCGCTGGTGGGTCCCGCGCTGCCCCCTTCCTTGGACCCCGCTCCCGGACCACCATTCTGCTCGGGGCGCTCGCCGCGATCTGCGCCGCGCGCGTGATGGTGGCGAGCCCCGAGCCGCCCCCCACCCAGCTCCCTCCCGCCGGGCAGCACCTCGCTGGCCGGGCTTCCCCTGGCCCGGCGACCACGGTCGGGGTCGCGCGCTCGGTCCGCGCGGCGCCGGCGAGCGGCGAGGGGGCGGAGGCCTGGGCGCTCACGGGGCAGCGCGGACTCGTGGTGGTCCCGACCGGCTGCCTCGCCGCCGGGGACACGGTGGCCGTGGCCCCGACGGCGCGCCGCGCGGCGAGGGCCCGGAGCACGCACCGGCCCCTGGTGCCGCGCACCAGCAGCCTGCGCCCCCGCGCCGACGAGGTCGTGCGGGTCCCGGCGGCGCGGGGCGGCCGGGCGCAGGGCGCCGCGGAGCCGGGGTGGGTCTCGCGCCTCCGCCGCGGGTGCGTGCGCGCCTGCCTGGAGCACCCCGACCCGAACTGCGCGGGCCTGCTCGCGGCGCTGCTCCTCGGGGATCGGAGCGGGCTCCCGCCCGAGGTCGTGGACCGCTTCACGCGGACGGGCACGCGGCACCTGCTCGCCCTGTCCGGCTTCCACGTCGGGCTGCTCGCCGTGCTCGTGGTGCTCCCCCTGGCCCGCGCCGCCGCCGCCCTCGCCAGGCTCGTCCTCGAGCTCGCCGGGAGCCGACGTCGACCGGACGGCGGCCCCCTCGCCGCCGCTGCCGTCCTGCTCTTCGTGCCCGTCTCGGGCGGCGGCGCCCCGGCGACCCGCGCGGCGGTGGGGCTCGCCCTCGCGCTCCTCGCGGGGCCGCTCGGGCGAAGGCCGTCCGCGTCCAACCTGCTCGGGGTCGCCGCCCTCGTGGAGCTCGCGGTCGACCCCCTCGCTCCCTTGCGTCCCGGGACGCAGCTCTCCTACCTCGCCACCAGCGCCCTGGTGACCCTCGCCGCGCCGGTGCACCGTGCGCTCTGCGGCGACCCCGCGGCGCGCCCCTGGCTCGCCGCCACCGGGCCCACCGGCTGGCCCCGCCCCGCGCTCCTGGTGGCCGCGGTCGAGCGCGCGCGCCGCCTGCTCCTCGCCGCCCTCGCCGCGGGGGCGGTGGCGTCCCTCGCGACGCTCCCCGTGGTGTGGTGCGTGTTCGGCGAGTGGAGCCCCGCGAGCCTCCTGGCCACCCCGGTCGCCACGCCGCCGGTGGCGGTGCTGATGGTCAGCGGCTGGGCGCGCATCCTCGCCCCCGGGGAGACGGCGGACGCGGTCGCCCTGCTGGCCTCCGAGTCCCTCCTGCGCTGGCTCGCCCTCGTGGACTCCCTCCCCTGGACCCCGCTCCCGCTCCCCGAGCGGCCGGCCCTCGCCCTCGCCGCGCTCACCGCGGCGCTCCTCGCGGCCGCGCGCTCGCCCGCCCGTCGCCGCCGGCTGGGGAGCGCCGCGGCCCTGGGCTTCGGGCTCCTGCTGGCGCCCTGGCCGGGTCCCTCCCTCGGGCCCGCTCTCGGTCCCTCCAGCGCCCCCTCCACCGGTACCCTCGCCGCCGGGGTCGCTCCCGGCCCCACGCCGCGCGGCCTCGAGGTCCACGTGCTCGACGTCGGCAACGGGACGGCCGTCGTGGTCCGGGCGCCGGGCGACCCCACCTGGGTCCTCGACGCCGGCTCCAGGGACCGGCTCGCGGTGGCGAGCGAGGGCGTCGGTGCCCTGCTCCGCGCCCTCGACGTCGGCGCGGTGCGCGCGGCGGTGTCCCACGACCACGCGGACCACGCGGGGGCGCTGCCCTGGATCCTGGACCGCTGGGGGAGCCCGCCCCCGGCGCGCCCCCACGCGTCCGCCCCGAGCCGGGTCGACCATCCCCGATCCACCGCCCGGTCGGCGCCCCACCGTGGGGCCGACGCGCGAGCGGGGCGACGCGCGCGCACGTCCCCGTGGCGCCCCCACCCATCCGGAGTCACCTGGCTCCACGGCACGCGCGCCTCCACGCGAGGAACCACGTCGCGGGGGACGTCGACATGGGGAGCCTCGACGGGCGGGCTCGCGATCGCCGCCGTCGCGTCCGGGCTCCCCGACCCGAACGAGGGCTCCGCGACCTTCGACGTCCGGTGGCGCGGGGCGGGCGGCCGCGAGGTCAGGGCGCTGCTGTGCGGGGACGCGGAGGGGGCCGGGCTCCGCCGCATGCTGGAGGGCGGGGACGGGACCCCGTGGATCGAGCCCGGTCCGGTGGACCTGCTCCTCATGCCCCACCACGGCTCGGAGACCCGGCACCTGGCGGCGCTCCTGGACCGGACCCGCCCCGCCCTCGCCGTGGTGAGCGGCGAGGTCCCGGGCTACGCGGCCGAGCTCGCGCGCCGCGGGATCCCGCTGCACGTGACCGGCCGGGACGGCCCGCTGCTCTGGACTCCAGCGGGCGCCGCGCCGTCGCCGCCCGTGGTCGACGGGGTCCGGGGGGCGGCCGGCGCCCCCGAGGAGCGGAGGGGGCCACGCTGACCCCGGACGCGCGGCACCGTCGCCCTCCTGCGACGGCCTGCAGACTTCTGCCCCCGCGCCCGTCACCGGTCGCAGGGCGCGTCGTATACCGAGGGAGCCGCCGCGGCCCTCCACGCGGCGCGCTCCCTCCCGGGAGGCTCACTCGATGTCCGCCGTTCTCTTCTCCCTGCTCGTCGTCCTCTCCGTCGATCCGGCGGGGGCCCGCTCCGTCGACGCGACGGGGAGCGGCGAGGGCGTCGCGATGCCTGCGGAGGCCAGCGACGACGACCTCCGGAGTGGACCTCTCCTCGACGGCCCGCTCGGAGCGCGCCCGGACGACCCGGCCGACGGGGCGAAGGACGAAACGGGGGACGGGGGCGCCGACGAGCGCGCCGTCCGCAGGGTGCTCCACCTCCGCGGCGGCGCGGTGCTCCGCGGTCCGAGCCGCCGCGACGCGGCGGGGAACTGGTCCGTACGGACCGGCCGGAGCTGGCGCACGCTCCCCGCCGGCGTCGTGCTCGAGGCCGTGGAGGAGCGCACCGCCCTCGCCTCCCTCGCCGCCGCCGAGGAGGACGCCTCCCTCTCCCCCGCCGACCGGGTGGACCGCGCCCTGGCGCTGGGCCTCCTCCCCGAGGCGTGCGCCCTCTGCGACGACCTGCTGGAGCTCCACCCGCGCGACCTGGACCTGCGGGACGCGGCGGCCCGGGCGGGGAAGCACCTCGCGGGGCTGCCCGAGCGGGGCGCCGAGGGGGAGCTCGACCAGCTGCTCCGGCTCGGCGCCATGGAGTCGCTCCTGATGCGCGAGGTGGTGGTCGTCCGCCTCCTGACCGCGGCCGATCGCGCCACCCTCCAGCGGACCCTCCGGGAGGGCCTCCGCGCCCGTCGCCCGGCGGACCGCACCTTCGCCGCCTTCGCCGCCGGCCGCCTGTTCCCCCACGAGGACCCGCGCCCGCTCCTGCTGCACGCGGTCTACGACAGCTCCGCGGCGGTTCGGGAGTCCGCCGCCCGGGCCATCGGCGACGTGGGCGCCCTCGAGGTGGGCGGCCCCCTGGTCCGCGCCCTCGACTCCGACCACGGCCCGCTGCGGGTCCGGGCCGTGGAGGCCCTCGGGGCGAGCCGCGAGGCGGCGTTCGTCGAGCCGCTCATGGGCCGGCTCTACACCCTCGCGGCGCCCCCCCGCTCCGGGTCGGGGTCCGGGTGGCGGCCGCCGAGGTCGCATCTCTTCGTGGGCACCCAGCGCGCGTACGTGCAGGACTTCGACGTGGAGGTGGCCCAGGGCTCCTCCGTCGCCGACCCCG
Organism: Planctomycetota bacterium; assembly: GCA_050049155.1. GTDB lineage: Bacteria > Planctomycetota > UBA1135 > UBA1135 > Saltatorellus. The sequence goes on from JASFWR010000135.1 coordinate 6,433, forward strand.
TGGTGAACACGCTGGTGGAGGGCGTGGTCCTCGACGTCGGCGTCATCGGCGTCCAGGAGGTGCACGTCCGGACCGAGCTCCGCGCCCTGCGAGAGGCCCTGGGCCGCATCACCGGGCGCCGCGCCGGCTCCTCGAACAAGGCGTGGCGGGCCTGGTGGGAGAGCGAGGCCTCGGCGCCCTACCGCTCGGACCAGGGCGGAGAGGAGGTGGACGCCCCGCCGTCCTCCCACGGCGAGGCGTCCGGCCAACGCGAGTCCGCGAAGGCCCCCCACTAGCCGTCGGGGCCGCTGCGGTTGCACGCGGTGGGCCGGCCCTTCGGCGCGGATTCGGGTGCGGGCCGGCCGCGTGGTCCGGGCCGCGTGGTCAGCGCCGCGCGGTCAGGGGCGGGCGCGCGGAGCACCGCCGCCTCGCCCCAGGGGACGCACTCGGCCCCGACGACTTCATCACGCACGGACCGGGACCCCTTGGGCGTGGAATCCGCCCCCGCGCGAAAGGTAGGGTGCCGTCGTCCCCGTCGAGCGGGACGCACATGGCGAGCCGCGCAGCATCACCCCACGCAGGAGCCCCCGAGGGGGGAACCCTCCCCGACGGGGACGCCGCCCTCCGCGTCCGTGACCTGCGCAAGCGCTACGGGGCGACGGAGGCGGTGAAGGGCGTGGACCTCACCGTGGGCCGGGGCCAGGTCTACGGGCTCCTGGGTCCGAACGGCTCGGGCAAGACCACGACCCTCTCCTGCGCCCTCGGCCTGCTCGCCCCCACCTCCGGCACCTGCGAGGTCCTCGGCGTCCCGTCCCGGTCGCTGCACCGGACCATGGGCCGCGTGGGGTGCGTGTTCGACGTCCCCGCGCTCCTCAAGGGGCACACCGTCGCCCAGAACCTCGCGTACCAGGCGCGGTTGCGCGGCCACGGCGGCGGCCGCGGCATGGAGGAGGCCCTGCGCCGCGTGGGGCTGCCGGGCTTCGAGAAGCGCAGCGCCGGCGGCCTCTCCCTCGGACAGGAGAAGCGGCTCGCCATCGCCGGAGCGATCATGGGCTCGCCCGAGCTCGTGGTGCTGGACGAGCCCCTCTCCGGCCTCGACCCCATGGGCGTGCGGGGCATGCTCGAGCTCCTCGAGGAGCTCGTGGACGGCGGGCAGACCCTCGTCCTCTCGAGCCACCGCCTGCACGAGATGCAGGAGATCCTCACCCACGCGGCCGTGATCCTCGACGGCGAGGTCATTCGCGAGGGCTCCCTCGACGACTTCCTCGGGCAGGACGACACCTGGAACGTGGCCGTCCGCGACGAGGCCGCCCTGCGCGGTGCGCTGGAGGAAGGCTGGACCCTCCGACCCGGGGCCGCCGGCGAGCGGACCCTGCTCCTCGAGGCGCCCGGCGCCGACGGCGAGGCCCTGCTCGAGCGGCTCGTCGGGTCCGGCGCCGGGGTCCGCCACTTCACCGAGGCCCGCGTCGGGCTCCAGGCCTCCTTCGAGGCCCTGGTCGAGGAGCGCCGCGCGGCCGCGGGAGGTCGCCCGTGAGCGGCGCCCTCCGCGTCCTCCGCGCCGAGCTCGCGCGCATGCTCGGGTCCCGCGCCGCGTGGCTCGGCGCCGCGATGATCGTGGCCGTGCCCGTGCTGCGGATCTGGGCCGCGTCGTTCGCCCAGCGGGCCAAGGCCCTGCAGGCCGTGGGTTCGGGCGAGACCGTGGCGGGGCTCAGCGAGGGGACCGGCTGGGCCATGCTGGTGAGCGGCTGGCGGGCGGGGCTCATGCTCGCGACCGCGCTCCTGCTCGTGCAGGCCGCGCGCTCCCTGGCCGGCGACCGGGAGACCGGGGTGCTGCGCCTCGCCGTGACGCGCTCCGCGTCCCGGTCGGGGGCCGTGGTCGGCCGCGCCCTCATGGGGCCGCTCCTCGTGGTCGGGATGATGGCCCTCGCGGGGGTCACCTCCTACCTCGCCGCCTCGGCGGTGGGCGGGGACTTCGGCGACCTGGTGGAGGACGACTACGCGATCTTCACCGCGGACGAGGTCCTGGTGGAGCTGCGGCGGGCGCTCCTGGTCGCGAGCCTAGGGCTCGTGGCCGTGCACGCCTTCGGGCTGCTGGTCTCCAGCGTCGCCCGCGGCCCGGTCCTGGCCCTCGCGGGGTCCCTGGCCCTCGTGCTGGTGTGGGACGTGTTCAAGGACGACTTCGGCGTGGCCCGCTGGTGGGTCTTCGCCTCCCACGCCCCCACCTTCGCCGACGGCTCCGCCATGTTCGAGATGGTCAAGTTCGCCAACGGCTACTCGGACGCCGGCCTCCCCGAGGCCATCGTGAACATGGGCCTGATCCTGCCCCCCGTGGAGGCCCTCGCCTTCGTG
>JASFWR010000136.1:0-8742 GCA_050049155.1 Planctomycetota bacterium
CTCGCAGCCGTGGTGAGCTTCCACGGCTCCCTCGAGACCGACAACCCCGCCAGCGCCGGCGGGGTCCACCCCAGCCTCCTGGTGTGCACCGGCGCGGACGATCCGTTCGTCCCGGCGGCGCACGTCCGCGGCCTGCGCGCCGAGATGGACGCCGCCGGCGCCGCCTGCGAGATCGTCGAGTACCCCGGCGTCGTGCACGCCTTCACCAACCCGGGCGCCACGGCCCGCGGGGAGCGCTTCGGCCTGCCCCTGCGCTACGACGAGGGCGCCGATCAGGACAGCTGGACGCGCATGGCGGACCTCCTCCGCGCGTCCTTCTGAGGCGCGGCGGCGCCGCGCCTCACTCGCCCCAGAGCTCGGCGGCGGGGTACGGCCCGCCGGCGCGCTCCCAGAAGGTCCCGGTCACGAACCGGAACGAGCGGTCGAGGGCCCCGAGCCGCTCCATCTGCGCCCCGGTGAGCCGGAGGTCGGCGGCCGCGAGGTTCTCCGCGAGGCGCCCGGGGTGGACGGACTTCGGGATGACCGCCGTCCCGCGCCCGATCGCCCACGCGATGAGCACCTGCGCCGGGGACGCGCCCAGCTCGGCCGCCACGGCGGCGACCTCCGCGTCGTGGAGGAGCACGGGCTCGTCCTCCCCCTTCATGGTGTCGGGGCGGTCCATGGAGCCCAGGGGCGAGTACGCCGTCGAGAGGATCCCGAGCTCGCGCGCCCCCTCCACGAGCTCACGCTGCTGGAGGTAGGGGTGCAGCTCCACCTGGTTGACCTCGGGAGCCACCGAGAACGCCGCGTGGTCGCGCAGGCGCGCGAGGTTGTAGTTGGAGACCCCGATGTGCCGGGTGAGGCCGAGCTCCAGGCAGGCGGTCATCCCCGCCCAGGTCTCCTCCAGGGGGACCTCGTCCAGGGTCAGGAAGTCCTCCGCCGAGCTGGGGCCGACCACGTCGTGGCGGACCGCGACCGGCCAGTGCACGAGGTACAGGTCGAGGTACTCGAGGCCGAGCGCCCCCAGGGTGGTCCGCAGGCCGTCCTCGACCTCCTCCTCCCGGTGCCGGTTGCACCAGAGCTTGGAGGTGACCCAGAGGTCGTCCCGGCTCACGGTCCCCGCGTCGAAGGCGCGGCGGAGCGCCTCCCCGATCTCCGCCTCGTTGCCGTAGATGGCCGCGCAGTCCAGGTGGCGGTAGCCCAGCTCGAGCGCGGTGGAGACCGCGGCGCCCACCTCCCCGGGGGCCGCCTTCCAGGTCCCGAGGCCGAGCAGGGGCATGCGGTCGCCGTTGGCGAGGTCGTGGTACTTCATGGGGTTCAGCGGAACTCGAGGGACACGTCGATGGAGCCCAGGTGCCGGACCTCCCGCTCCAGGTCGGCGCGGGTCAGGGGGTGCGCCTCGAGCCACCCCTCGGCGAACTCGAGCGCCAGCCCCGAACCCGAGGCGACCAGCTTCGGCGCGGGCACGACGCGGTCGGAGCGGTCGCGCCGGAGGCGGAGGGCGATGCGGAGCAGAGGCAGCAGCTGGCGCAGGCGGCGGGCACGCTTCGGAGGGAGGTCCTCGAAGGCCTCGGTCCGCGGGCGTCGACGCTGGGCGTGGATGAGGGCGGCGAGCTCGTCGCGGTCCTGCCCGGAGAAGCCCGCGAGGTCGGCGTTCCGCACGAGGTAGGCCCCGTGGGCGTTGTAGTTGGAGTGCGCGAGGACGAGGCCCACGTCGTGGAGCTGCGCCGCCCACCCGACCATGAGCCGGTCCCGGTCGCTCAGCGCCAGGTCCCCCCTCACCTGATCGAAGAGGGCCTCCGCCAGCTCGCGGCAGCGGACGCCGTGGGCGCGGTCCTGGCCGAGGCGCTCCCCGAAGCTCGCCACGCTCTCCTCCCTGACGTCCTCGTGGTGGATCCGGCCGACGAGGTCGTGGAGGACGCCCTCCCGCAGCGCGCCCGCCGAGGGGCGCATGACCTTGATGGAGAGGGCCTCGAAGACCGCGATCAGCACGGCGACGCCCCCGGCGATGACCTCCTTGCGGTCCGGACGGAGCCCGGGCAGGTCCAGGTCCCGGCTGTGGCGGACCTCCTCCAGGAGGGCCCGGAGGCGCTTCAGGCCGCCGCGCGTGACCTCGCCCTCGGACCACCCCTGCCCCTCGAGGATCGCCGCCACGGTCCGGATCGTGCCGCTGGAGCCGATGGCGTGGTCCCACCGGTCGGCGCTGTACCGCCGCGCCACGGGCTCCAGCTCGACCTGCGCGGCGAGGATCGCCTTGTCGAAGCGGCCGCGCTTCAGCTGCCCGTCCGGGAAGAAGCGCCGGCTCCAGGTGACGCAGCCCATCGCGAGGCTGTCCCCGCGCGTGGAGGCGAACTGCTCCCCGAGCATGCACTCCGTGCTCGCCCCGCCGATGTCCACGACCAGGCGGCGGCCCTCGTCGTCGCCGAGGGTGTGGGCCACGCCCAGGTAGACCAGGCGCGCCTCCTCGATCCCGGAGACGATCTCGATGTCGACCCCCAGGGCCTCGGAGGCGGTCCGCAGGAACCGCCCCCGGTCCCGCAGCTTGCGGAAGGTGGCCGTCCCCACGGCTCGCACGCGCTCCGGCGGGATCCCCTTGATGCGCTCCGACATCCGCTCCAGGGTCGCGAGGGCCCGGGCCTGGACGACCGAGTCGAGCCTGCGGTCCTGCAGGCCCTCGGCCAGGGCCACGCGCTCCCTCAGCTTGTCCACGGTGAGCGGCCGCCCGTCGACCTCCCGCGCCACGATCAGGTGGAAGGAGTTCGACCCCAGGTCGACCGCGGCGAGCGCCGACCCGTCGTGCGCCGGCGTCTCCGTCACGTGATGAGCGACTGCAGCCTGGAGACGCGCTCGAGCGCGGCGCCCGAGTCGAGCGCGCTGGTGGCGGCGTCCACCCCCTCGGCGATGGTCATGCACCGGCTGCACGCCTTGAGCATGAGCGCCGCGCTGAGGAGCGTCGCGTGGCGCGCGGGACCGGGCTCCCCCGAGAGCACCGCGCGCGTGAGGTCGGCCGCCGACTGGCAGAGCACCGGGTTGTCCGAGGAGCCCTGGCCGTCCTCCGCGGGGCCGAACAGCGGCAGCTCGGGCTCGGCCACGTCCTCGAGCCCGAAGTCCGTGGGCTCCACCGTGACGGAGACCAGGTGGTCCCCGTCCAGCTCGATCCCGCGGGTGCGCTTGGTCACGAAGGGCACCACGCTCCCCTCCGGCCCCTGGAGCGCGACCCCGCGACGGTGCCCGAGCCCCTTCAACACCTCGACCGCGGCGCCGAGCACCGGCCCCCGCTGGGCGCCGATGAGCATGGCCGAGCCCGAGGGCGCGATGAGCTTCTCGAGGGTGGAGAGCGGGGTGCGGATCTCCATGTCCCCGCGGACCTTGCGCAGGGAGAGGATCGGCGGGCAGAGGCCCGCCACGGAGACGGTCGCGAAGCCCGCCTTGGTGACCCAGTCCTCGGCCTCCGTGGAGTCCCAGGTCATGGAGAGGCCCAGCCCCTCCAGGACGTTGGCGGCGGTGAGGCCGCGGCGGGGCGGGACGCAGCGGTCGGAGACGATGAGCACCCTGGCGCCGGCGGCGGCGGCGACCAGCCCGGCGGCGACCTCCAGCGGCGGGATCGTGTCGTGGCCGTCCTGGGGAGGCGCGACGGTCACCAACCCGCTCATGCCCGCGCAGGGGATGCGGGACTGCGCGCGGGCGGCCATGGCCATGCCCATGAGCTCCTCGGTCGTCACGCCCTTCCAGCGGAGGGTCACGAGGAAGGAGGCCACGAGCGCGTCGCTCTCGGCGCCGTTGAGGATCGCCGTGAAGGCCTGGGACGCCTCCTCTCGGGAGAGGTTGCGCGGCGACTTCGGACCCGTTCCGAAGGATCGCATGAGGCGTCGGAGGACCATCACGGAAGTGTAACGGCTCGCGCCCCCGGCACGGGCGCTCCACCTCACCCCGAAAGCGCCGCGGCCGGCGCCCCGCGAGTCGCAGGGCGCCGGCCGCGTCGGTCGCGCCGGGGACGTCGGAGGCGCTCAGCCCCGCGCCACGTCGGCGGACTCGGGGTCCCCGGTCGACTCAGGATCCTCGGTCGACTCGGGATCCTCCGTGGACTCGGGGTCCTCGGCGGGCTCCGGGTCCTCTCCGTCGCCACCCCCCTCGGCGGGCTCCTCGGCGGGCTCCTCAGCAGGCTCCTCAGCAGGCTCCTCCGGGGGCGCCTCCTCCGCGTCGGCCTCGCCGGCGTCCATCTGCTCGGCGGGCGCGAGCGCGGACTCCGGGCGCGGCCGGATGTGGGCGAAGAACATCTCCTCCTGCTTGTCGTAGACGATCTCGCCGTCGACGATCGCCCACTGCACGAAGGTCTGGTAGTGGAGCAGGTCGCCGTCCGTCACGATGAGGTCGGCGTCCTTGCCCACCTCGATCGAGCCGATCCGGTAGTCCACGCCGAGCACCCGGGCCGCCTCGATGGTGATCGAGCGCAGGCCCGCCAGCTCGGGGAGCCCGCCGCGGATCGCGAAGCCGGCCTCGATGGGCAGGTGCAGGAGGTCCTGACCGACGATGCCGCCGAGGGAGATACCCCGCGACGCGGGGACCACGACCACGTTCACGCCGTGGCGGTAGAGGATCGCGGCGTTCTCGATGCTCGAGCCGCCCTCGCGCACGAGGGACTCGTCCTTGGGACGGCGGCTCCGCGGCGTGACGATCGCCGTCGCGCCGGCGCGCCCGAGCTCGTCGGCCACGGTCCAGCCCTCACGGCAGCCGCTGATGATCGGCCGGAACCCGAAGCGCTGGGCGAGGCGCGCGATCTCCAGCAGGTCCGTCCGCTCGTCCGCGTTGAAGCGCGGCCGCACCTCGCCGCGGAGGATCCGCAGGGACTTGGCGTCGATGCCCTTCTTCGAGGGCTCCTTCAGCTCCTTGTTCGACTTCACCTCCTGCTCCCACGTCCGGTAGGCCCGGATGTAGTCGGCGGCGGCCTTCAGGTCGCCCTCGACCTTCAGCTGCCCCTGGGGGTTGCCGTTGGAGTAGCTCACGCTCTCGAAGGCCGAGGGGTTCAGGACGAGGCCCTTCACGTGGCCGCGCTTGAGCTTGGCCACCGTGTTGCCCTCGACCGCGCTGGTGATCCCGGCGGCTAGCGCCAGGGTCATGCTCTGGTTGTAGGGGTCCACGGAGTCGTCGAGGTTGCCGCTGCTCCCGAACAGGCCGAAGGACCCCACGGCGATGAGCCCGGGGTAGACGCGCATCCCCGCGACGTCCACGACCTCGGCGTCCTCGGGGACGTCCACGTCGTACCCGAAGGCGTCGATCTTGCCGTCGCGGACGAGGAGGGTGGCGCCCCGCAGGACGCCGCCGAGGCCGGTGTGGATCTCACCGCCCACGAGGGCCAGGAGCTCCTCCTTGTCCTCGTCCTCCGCGGCCTCCTCGGCCGGCTCGTCCACGGGACCGACGCTCGCGAGCGCCGGCGGCGCGAGGAGCAGGGAGGCGGCCACGAGGAGCCACGTGGGCCGCGAGGCGCGGCGCTGCTGGTTGGATCGGAGGTGCATCACTGGTCCATGTCTCCGCTGACGAACTTGCCGTCGAGCATGACGGCGTCGAGCTTGGTGTCCGGCTGGAAGGGGTCGCCGGAGAAGATGAGCAGGTTGGCGCGCTTGCCCTCACCGAGGGACCCGAGCCGGTCCCCGAGGCCCATGAAGGTCGCGGGGTTGTGGGTGATCGCCCGGACCGCGGCCTTGCGGTCGAGGCCGGCGCCGATCATGACCCCGACGTCCTCGAGGAACGACTCGAAGCCCGCCTTGGAGTCGGACCGCGGCAGCAGCACCAGCTTGGCGCCCGCCCGCTGGAACTCGGCGGGGAGGTTGCGCTGGCGAAGTGTGCCGGGGACGAGGGTGATCAGCGGCTCCATGAGCACGAAGCAGCCCCGCTCCCCCACCTCGTCCTTCACGTGGAAGACGTCGATGTCCCGGGTGAGCGGGATCCGGAGGTGCCACTCGAACTCCTCGTCGCCGACGGCGTCCACCAGGTGGGCGTAGCTCGCCGCGTTGCGGATCGAGACCAGGGCGCGCAGCTTGCCCTCACGGAGGTCGAAGAACGGCTGCACCCGCGGGTCGGCGGCGGGCGGGACGAACTTCTCCTTGGACTTGGACGAGGACTTCTTCTTGTCGTCCTTCTTCTTCTCCTGGTCCTTCTCGAACTTCTCCCGCGCCTTCTCGACCTTCTCGAGGTGCTCGTCCGCCTTCTTGAAGCCGTCGCGGAGGTTCCGCTTCGCGCTGCTGCTGTTGCGCATGACGACCTTCAGGTACACGCCGTCCTCGACGATCATGTCCTCGGCGGTGCTCCCCTTCGGCCGCACGGCGACCGCCTGGCCGGGGATGCCCTGTCCGGCGGGGTACTGCCCGACGGTGGTGACCCCGTTCTCCAGGAAGTCCTCGTACGTGCCGGACGGGTAGAGCTCGGCCGACGCCATGACCTGGGGCCGCGAGTCGTTGTAGCCGCCGCCGGACATGCCGTAGCGCGAGTACGGGTTCACGAGGCCGGGCATGACGACCTGGTCCTCCGCGAGCTCGATCACGGGGATGCCGCGCTCGATCGGGAGGTCCTGGCCCATCGTGACGATCTCGCCGTCCTCGACGAGGATCACGGCGTGCTCCATCACCTCCCCGTCGCCGAGCTCGACGCGGGGGGCCTTGATCACGAATAGATCTCCCTGGACCGGCGGCGCGGGAGCCGCGGCGAGCGGGCCGAGGAGGAGGAGGGGTGAGAGGATCATGGGAGGTAGGTCCTGCGGGCACGCGACACTGCGCCGGCGCCCAGAGGTGTTCGTCTAGAAGAGCTGTCCGTCGCGGTCGCGGTCGTACTCGAGGTCCCCGTCGATGTAGACGGAGCCCACGGAGGAGCGGGGGTCGAGCGGGTCGCCGTCCCAGAGGACGACGTCCGCGTCCTTCCCGACCTCGAGGCTGCCCACGCGGTGGGCGAGCTCGAAGGAGAGGGCGGGGTGGATCGTGATGGCCCGGAGCATCTGGTAGGGGTCCGCGCCGTAGCGGGCGCTCATGGACCCCTGGAGGAAGAAGTACTCCTCGTCGATCACGCCCGAGTCGGTGTTCAGGGAGAACAGGGGAACGCCCGCTTCCACGAACTCGGCGCCGGTGCCGACGATCCGGCCCTCGCGGCTCGAGTAGTAGTCGATCGTGCGGGGCCCGTGGTTCACGGGGATGTCGAGGGCGGCGAGGGCCGGCGCCACCTTCCAGCCGTCGAAGCTCCCGTGGGAGATGACCGCCGTGGCGCCGTACTTCACCTTCCACATGCGGGCGGTGTTCACGACGCCCTCGCTCCCGGCGGTGTGGATCAGCACCGGGAGGTCGCCGGACACCACGCGGGAGAGGTTCTCCAGCGCCGGGTCGCGGCGGCCCTGCCGGTAGGCCGCGAGGGCGCGGTCGGCCACGTCGCGGAGGTTCCACTCCATCCCCGCCCGGGTGACGCCCACGTCGGTGGAGTTCCGGCGCTGAGGGTTGGAGTCCTGGGCGACCTTGAGCCCGCCCGGATCGCGCATGACGCTGGCGGGGAACCCGCCCGTGCTGCGCGACTTGTACATCAGGCCGAAGCCCCCCATGTTCGTGCCGCTACCGGGGATCCCGAACAGCGTCGTGACGCCGCCCGCGCGCCCCACCACGACCGCGTCGTTCCCCGGGCGGTAGGCGGGGGCCGCCCGGAGCTCGGGGTTCACGGCCTGGACCATGTCGTTGATGTCGCCGAACCCGCCGCTGTGGATGTGCGTGTGCAGATCGACGAAGCCGGGGACGGCCCAGGTGTCCAGGGCCACCACGGGGGTCGGCAGGTCCTCGCGCGGCTCGATGGGTCCGACGTAGGTGATCTTGCCCCCCTCGAGGACGAGCATCCCGGGCGCGTGGATGGCGTCCGACGCGTCCATGGTGAGCACCTTGCCCACGTGCAGCACGAGGGCGTCGGAGGCGGACGCGGCGGGGACGGCCCACAGGGCCGCCAGCGCGACGGAGGTGATGCGTGCTGCCCTCACCAGGCCCGCCCCCCGCTCTGCGCGTCGTAGACCAGCTCCCCGTTGACCCACACGGCGTCGAAGCTCGTCCGGGGGTCGATCGGGTCGCCGTCGCAGACGAGGACGTCCGCGTGCTTGCCGGCCTCGAGGCTGCCGACGCGGTCGGCGATCCCCGCGGTGCGGGCGGGGATGATCGTCACGCCCCGCAGCCCCTGGGCGCGGTCGTTGCGGAGCCCGTAGCGGACCCCCATGGCGGCCTGGGTCGAGAGCTCCTCCTGGGGCACGACGGGGGCGTCGGTGTTGAAGCCGATGTCCACCATCCCTTGCTCCTGGAAGCCCCAGGCCGTGCCCTCGATGCGGCCGTCGGTGTCGAAGCGCGGCGGCCGCGGCACCATGATCTCGCGCGGGCCGAGGATGGCGCCGACGCCGAACTCCATGGCGAGGGGCGTCGTGAGGTAGCTGTCGAAGGAGCCGTGGTCGATGTAGGTCGGCAGGCCGAAGTCCCGCGCCAGCATCGTGATCGTCATCAGCACCAGCTGGTAGTACTGGGTGTGCGTGGAGACCTGCGTGTCGCCGGCGTAGAGCGAGCGGAACACGTCGAGCTCCAGCTCCCGCTCGGGCTTGTCCCCCTCCCCCGCCAGGTAGGCGTCCCAGGCCTTGGCGTAGGCCTTGCCGCGCCGGATCCGGAAGCGGAGGCCGTAGTTCATGAGGATGCGCCCCATCCCGTAGCCCCAGCGCGTGGGGTTGTCCCCCTGGGCGATCTTGAGGGACCCGGGGTCCCGCAG
>JASFWR010000137.1:0-8714 GCA_050049155.1 Planctomycetota bacterium
GAGGCGCTCCTCCACCCCCGGGTCCACTTCATCTGCGCCGCGGCCTTCACCCTCATGGCCGTCCTGCGGCTGGCGCGCTTCAACGCGGAGGGCGACGAGGAGCACGTCCGGTTCTCGGGCCTGCCGAGCCCCGCGGCGGCGGGCATGCTGATCGCCACGGTGCTCATGTTCCTCTCCCTCGGCGGCGCGATCGAGAGCTCGGGGGGCCAGCCCACGCCCCTGGGGCGTGGGCTCTCCGTCATCCCGGAGCCGTGGCGGGACGTGATGACGCAGTACATCCTGCTGCCGACCATCCTGGTCATGCTCCCGACGCTGGCCCTGCTCATGGTCAGCCGCGTCCAGTACTCCCACCTCGTCACCCGGCTCGGGAACATGCAGAATCGCCGGGCGCTGGTGCCCGTCGTGTTCTTCATGCTGGGCCTCTACCTCGCCCCCGTGCTGTTCCTCTTCTGCTTCGGCATCTGGTACGTGGGCTGGGGGCTCGTCTCGGGCCTCCGCGCGGACGCCGCGGACCGGACGGCCGGGCCCGGACGGGAGGCCGCCTGACGGTGAGGTCGCGGATCACGGCGGCGATCGCGCTCGGCGCCAACGTCGGCGAGCCGGAGCGGAGCTTCAAGCGCGCCCTGTCCCTGCTGGAGCGGGACGGGGACGTGCAGATCCTGCGGCGCTCCGGCTGGCACGGGACCGAGCCGGTCGGGGGGCCCGCGGGGCAGCCCGCCTACACCAACGGCGCGGTGCTGGTGGAGACGGTCCTCGACGTGCACGCGCTCCTCGAGCGGCTCCAGGGGATCGAGCACCACCTCGGTCGGGACCGCGCCGCGGAGGAGCCGCGGGGTCCGCGGGTCATCGACCTCGACCTGCTCTTCGCCACGGGCGAGGACGGCGCGCCGATCGCGGCGCGCACCGACGACCTCCAGCTGCCGCACCCCCGCATGGAGGAGCGCCCCTTCGTCCTCGCGCCCCTCGCGGAGGTCGCGCCGGAGCACCCCCTCCCCAGGTCGGGGCGCACGGTGCGCGAGCAGCTGGCGCACCTCGAGGCGTGCGGCGGCCTGACGCGGCTCGACTCGCCGGCCGAGGCGCGCGCCTGGTGCGAGGCGGCTCGCGCGACCGGCGCCACGGTCGGCTTCGTACCCACCATGGGGGCGCTCCATGAGGGGCACCTGCAGCTGGTGCGTCGGGCCGCGCTCGAGAACGACCTCGTCTGCGTCTCGGTGTTCGTGAACCCCCTCCAGTTCAACGACCCCGCGGACCTGGAGAAGTACCCGCGGGACCTCGACGGGGACGCGCGGCTCCTGGCGCGGGTGGGCTGCGCCATGGTCTTCACCGGGACCCTCGAGGGCTTCTTCCCCGGGGAGCTGGTGGACGGGGGGCTGCCCGCGAGCGGTCTGGTCCCGCCCGGCCCCGCGGCGGAGGGGCTGGAGGGGACCTTCCGCCCCGGTCACTTCGAGGGCGTGGCGACCATCGTCGACCGGCTCTTCGACGTGGTGGAGCCCACGCGCGCCTACTTCGGCGCCAAGGACTTCCAGCAGTGCCTGGTGGTCGAGGGCGTGGCCGAGCGACGGGGCGGCCGGCCGGAGATCGTGCGCTGCCCCACGGTGCGGGAGGAGGACGGCCTCGCCATGTCCTCGCGGAACGCGCTGCTCGACGAGGGGGGGCGCGTCCGATCCCTCGCCCTGTCCCGCGGCCTCGAGGCCGCGAGGTCGGCGTGGGCCGGCGGGGAGCGCGACGCCGCGTCCCTGGCCACGGTGCTCCGGGGCGGCGTGGAGGCCCCCGGGGTCGAGGTGGAGTACGCCGAGGTCCGGGACCCCGCGCACTGGACGGCCGACGCGCCGTCCGGACCCCTGGAGCGGGCCGTCGGGCTGGTGGCCGCCAACGTGGCCGGCGTCCGGCTGATCGACAACATGGACCTCGGCGAGGAGAGGCCGTGAGCATCCGGCTCCTCGCCAACGCCAAGATCAACCCCACCCTGCGCGTGCTCGGCCGCAGGGCGGACGGCTTCCACGAGCTCGCGACGACCATGCTGGCCCTGGACCACGGGGACGTGGTGTCGGTGTCGATGACGGACGCGGCCGGCGCGAGCGCCGTGGTGCGCGGGGAGTTCGCCACGCCGGACGTGCCGACGGACGGAAGCAACCTCGCGGTGCGCGGGGCGCAGCTCGGGGTCGACGCCGTGGGCGATGGCGCGGGCGAGCGCCGCGGCTTCACGGTCGACCTGGAGAAGCGCGTCCCGAGCCGGGCGGGCCTCGGGGGAGGGAGCGCCGACGCGGCGGCGGCGGCGCGGGCCATGGTGGCGGAGCTCGGCGGGGAGGACGGGTGCCTCGACGGGCGGCTGGCGGAGCTCGGCTCGGACTGCGCGTTCTTCCACGGGGCCCGGCGGACCGGCGCGGCCCTGGCGCTGGGGCGGGGCGAGGAGATCATCCCCCTGGAGGCCCCTGCTGACTGGTGGGTCGCGCTCCTGACGCCCGAGGTGGAGTGCTCCACCCCCTCGGTGTACGCGGCCCTGGACGCCGGGCCGGCGCCGCTCACCGCGGTCGGCCGGCTGAAGGCGACCGCCACCGCCCGTGAGCTCTTCCGCCTCCCGGCCCTCGAGGCGCGGGCCGCGCTCGTGAACGACCTGGAGGCCCCGGCGCGCCGGGCCCAGCCCGGCCTGGAGGCGTGGTTCGAGCTCCTCGCGAGGGAGGGGGCGGCGCACTTCCGGCTGGCCGGCAGCGGCTCCAGCTTCTTCGGGCTGTTCGACGGGGAGGCCGCCGCGGCGGAGGCCCTGGAGCGGCTCGAGTCCCGCGCCGCCGAGGAGGGCCTCGGCATGCGCTTCTCCGTCGTGGCGCGCCCCGCCGGCGCGGCCCTGACCACCGTCGAGGGATGCGCCCGTGGCTGAGGGGCTGCGCCAGCTCGGGATCGTCGGCGGCGGGCGAGTGGCGTCCGCCCTCGCCGCCAGCCTCGCGGACCGGCTCGACGTCCTCGTCCACGCCCGGCGGCCCGAGCGGCTGCGGCTCTCGCCCCAGGCGCCGGCGCCCACGCTGGTGTCGGACCTCGCTGACCTCGCCGCCTGCCCCGTCCTGGTCGTCGCGGTCAGCGACGGCGCCATCCCCGAGGTGGCCTCCGCCCTCGCGCGGGCGCTCGGGGGGGACGCGCGGCCCGGGAACGCCGCGACCACGGTGCTCCACACCAGCGGCGCGACCACCGGCGCGCGGTCGCTCGCGCCCCTGCTCGACGTGCCCGGGGTGGAGGTCGGCTCCATGCACCCGCTGCTCGCCGTGCCCGAGGCGGCGACGCCCTGCTACTTCACCCACGCGCCCTTCGTGCTCGAGGCCGGTGGAGCCCGGGCGCTCGCCGACGCGCGGGCGCTCGTCGGGCTCCTGGAGGGGGAGCCCATCGAGCTCCCGGACGGCAGCGACGGGACCAAGGCGCGCTACCACGCCCTCGCCACCATGGTGGCCACGGGGACCGTGACCCTGGTGGACCGCGCCGCCGCGGCCCTGGCCGGGGAGGAGGACGAGGCCGGGCGGGCCGCGTTCCGGGAGGCCTTCGGCCGCCTCGCGCTGACGGCGGCGGTGAACGTGAGCCGGGGGCCAGGGGCGGAGGTGCTCACGGGGCCGCTGGCCCGCGGGGACGACGAGACGCTGGACCTGCACGACCGCGTGCTCGACGGGCACGGGGTGGCCGCGCTCTCCGACGCGATCCGAAGGGCGGCCAGGGGCATGCTGGACGAGGGGGGAGCGTGAACCCGCCGGGCCCCCTGGTGGTCTCCCTCGTCGCGCCGACGCTCGACGCGCTCGCCGCCGCCGTCGACGGCGGCGCGGCCGGGCACGGTGACCTCGTCGAGCTGCGCCTCGACCACGTCGCCGGCGCCGTGGTCGCGGACCCGGGCGCCCTCGCCGCGCTCGTCGCGCGCGCGGGCAAGCCCGTGATCGCGGCGCTCCACGGCGGCGAGGGCTTCGGGGCCTTCGACGGCGACGTCGGGACCCGGCGGGCGGCCCTGCACGCCGCGGCGGACGCCGGCGCCGCGTACGTGGACGTCGACGAGCGCTTCGCCGCGGAGGTGGGGGAGCTCGGCGTGCCGCGGATCCTATCCACGCACCGGGAGGCGCGGACCGTCGAGGAGCTCGACGCCCTCGCGCGGCGGCTCGACGACCTCCGCGTCCCTGGCCGCGACCTCGTCAAGCTCGTCCCCCCGGCCGGCGAGGCGTCCTTCGGCCTCGAGGTCCTCACCTGGCTGGCCGCTCGACCCGCTGGAGGCACCGTCGCCTTCTGCAGCGGCGAGCCGGGCTCGTTCACCCGCCTGCTCGCGCCCGCCTACGGCTCGGCCCTCACCTACGCCGCGCCGGAGCCCGTCGCCGGGGTGCCGCTGGAGACCGCGGCCCCCGGTCAGCTCCGCGCGAGCCACGTGCGCGCGGTCTGGCCCGGACGGGCGCCTGCTCGGACCACGCAGATCGCCGCCGTGTGCGGCGACCCCATCGGGCACTCGGCCGGGCCGGTGGTGCACGGCGCGGCGCTGCGGGCCGTCGGGCTCGACGGGGTCCTGGTCCCCTTCGGCGCCACGCCGCTGGCGCCCCTCGAGCGGCTCCAGGCGCCGGGCGCGCCCGAGCACGCGCCGCCCCTCGCGGGGCTCTCGGTCACGGCGCCCTTCAAGCAGGCGCCCCTCGGGCTCGTGGGGTCGGGCGCCCTCGAGGCCAGCGGGGACGCCCTCGCGATGGGGGCGGTGAACACCGTCGCCCGCGCCGGCGGCTGGGTCGCGTCGAACACCGACGCGCCCGCGGTGCGGGCCGCGCTGGAGGAGGCGGGCGCCCGGCTCGACGGCGCCGACGCGCTGGTGATCGGGGCCGGGGGCGCCGCCCGGGCGGCCGTCCACGCGCTCGCCGGCGCGGGGGCCCGGGTCACGGTGGCGGCGCGCCGCCTCGAGGCCGCGGCGGCCCTCGGCGCAGACGGGGCCGTGGCCCTCTCCGACCCGGCTCTGGGTGAGCTGCGCCCCGACGTCCTCGTGCACACGACCCCCCTCGGCACGGACGGCGTGGGGGAGGCGCCGATCCCGGACGAGCACCTCCGGCCCGGGGTGTTCGTCCTCGACGCGGTCTACCGGCCGCGGCGCACGTCCCTCCTGCAGCGGGCCGCCGAGCGGGGCGCGGCGCCGGTGGAGGGCGCGTCCTGGTTCCTGCACCAGGCCTGGCTCCAGCACCTGCTGATATTCGCCGCCCCGTACGGCCGAGCGTTCGGAGCCGACGGGCCGCCGCCCGAGCTCGCCCGGGCGGCCATGGCCGCCATGGGGGAGGCGCTCGCGGCGTGGCTCGACCCGGGCGCGGAAGGCGACGGAGGTCGGTCGTGAACGAGCGGCGCGGGGAGGAGCCGGCGGTGCTCGCGCTCGTCGGGCTGCGCTGCAGCGGCAAGTCGACCGTCGGTCGGGCGCTGGCGGCGCGGACGGGGGCGCGCTTCGTGGACCTGGACGAGGCGGTCGCGGCGGCCGCGGGGGCGGCGAGCGCCGCGGAGGTCATCGAGGCCCGCGGGCTCGAGGCCTTCCGTGACCTCGAGGAGGCGACGCTGGCCGGGGTCCTTGAGAGTGCCACGGAGCCGACCGTCCTCGCCACGGGCGGCGGGACCGTGGAGCGTCAGGCGTCCCGCGAGCGCCTGCGGAGCCGCGCCCGGGTCGTCTGGCTGCGCGCGCCCCTGGCCGAGCTGCGGGCGCGCATGGAGGCGGACCGCAGCACCGACCGACCGAGGATCACCGACGGAGATGAAGACGAGTTCATCTTCCTCGAGCGGCGGCGCGCTCCGCACTTCGAGGCGCTCGCCGACGAGGTGGTGGAGGTCGCGGGGAGGGCGCCGGACGACCTGGCGGCCGCCCTGGACGGGACCTGGCCCCGCTGACCGCGTCGCCGTCCCGCAGGGAGTCGGGCCCGCGGGCGCGCCGGTTGATCGCAAGATGTCCGCGGCGGTCGCTCGATAAGAGGAGCGGAGAGTGCACGCGACCCTGGGATCGACCGGCTCGGGTGCTACATTCGTCACTGGTGAAGGTCGGAATCGAGAAGCTGCGAACGGGAGGCCTGCTACCGGGCCCTCACTTCCTGGCCCCGCTCTTCCTGGCCCTGTTCCTCGCCGGCCCGGCGCCCCTCGCCTCGACGGCGTTGGCCGCGGAGGCGACCTGCCCGACGGCCTCTCCGACGGCGGACCCGGCCACCGAGCCCGGCAGCGGGCTCCCCGCCGCGCCGCCCGTCCTGGACCGCCGCCGGATCCGCCGGATCACGGAGATCTCCGCGGAGCTCCTGGAGTTGGACGCGGAGGCGCTGGACCGGGCCGCCAACGGGTACCGGGCGAGCGCGCCCGAGGACCTGGTGCTGGCCATCATCCTCCGGGCCGGACGCCCCGTCCCCCCCGGGCTCGCCGCAGCGCGCCGCGCTCAGCGCCTCGCGCGGGCCGCGGAGGCGCGGGCCTGGCTGGCTCGAGAGCGCGAGGCCGAAGCCGGGCGGACCCTGACCGACGGGTGCCTGACCCTCGCCCTCTCGCCGGGCGGCGGCGGCACCCCCTCCATCCCCGAGCTGGCCATCGCGGCCTCCTTCGTGGTCGCGGACCTGGAGCTCGTGGAGCACGCCCCCGCCGTGGCGCGGCTCCTCGACCGGGGCGGCTCCGCCGAGGTCCGGCGCGGGGCGCGCACGGCTCTCTTCCGTATGTACGCCCGCTCCTTCGAGGACCTGGCGAGCTTCGAGTCCCGCTGGGGCCAGCTGGAGGGGCGCGCCCCGGCGCTCACCGGGCGGGACGAGCTCCGGGCGGCGCTTACGGAGGGGGACGAGCGAGCCCTCGCGCTCCTGGAGCTCGCGCCGGCCCGCTTCGACAAGGCGCCCCTGGACTGGGTCGACCCGACCATGGGGAAGCGCGCGGCGCGCACCCTCGGGCGCGCCGTGGCCGGCGGCGCCCTGGACCCCGCGGCGGCGCGGGCCCTCCTGGTGGACGGCATCGAGGCCGTCGCCGATCCGGGTGAGCTCCACGCCCGCCTCGGCGTGCTCATCGACCTCGTCCAGGGAGCGGACCCGGAGAGCGACTCGGCCCGGAGCGTGCGCACCGCCGTGCTCTCCGTGGCGGCGTCCTCCCTGACGGCGGGGCCGGACTTCGTGTGGGTCTCCCTCGGCGCGCTGCGCCGCCTCGAGTACCCCGCGGGGGAGGGCGGCGACGCCGAGCGCCTCGCGGCCCTCGAGCGCGCGGTGGAGATCTTCCGCGGGGCCCTCGACGCGCGGCGCGCCCGCCCCCTGGATCCGGACGCGCTGCAGGCGGCGGTGCTCGCGGTGCGGGACGTGGCGAGCGCCGTGGAGGCCGGCCGGGACCGGCAGCGCGGGGTCCGCCTCCTCATGCGCGACCTCCGGGCGCTCGTGCTGGACGAGGGCCTCCCGCTCGGCGTCCGCCGGGCCGCAGCGTCCTCGCTGACCCTCTCGGCCGCGGCGCGCGACGCCCTCCAGCTGGTCAACCTCATGCGCTCGCCCGAGGCGCGCGAGGACCTCGGCTACGAGCTGCTCGGCGCCCTCAAGGTGGTGGCCGGGAGCATCGGGCCGGGGAGCGAGGCGGCCGAGACCGTGCTCGACCGGCTCTTCGAGTTCGTGGCCGAGCCGGACTTCGACCGTCGGCGGCTGGCCCTCGAGCTCCTGCTGTCGGAGGAGTTCGCACCGCTCCTGGGTCACCAGCCGCGGGTGACCTCTGCCCGCTGGGCGACCCTGCGGCTCCAGGCGGAGCCGTCGCGAGACCTTCGCCTGCAGCTCGTCGCGCTCCTCGCGGAGCTCGGCGACCGCGAGACCCTGACGCTGCTCCTTGGCCGCGACGCCCTGGTGGAGGACCTGGTGGCGTCGGACCCCGGGCTCGCGCGGGCGCTCTGCGAGGCGGCCCTGGAGATCAACGGCGCGGCGGAGCCGTCGCTCCTGCTGCGGCTCGCGCGCCGGGTCGCGGGTCCGCTCGGTGAGGCCGAGGCCCTCGACCCCGCCCGGGTCGCGCGCCTGCGCGCCGGCGTCGAGCTCGTGCTCGGCCTCGACCCCGCCCTCGCGTCCGCGCTCCCCGCGCGGGACAGTCGCTGGGTCGTGGCCGCCGCGGTCGACCTGCGCCGGGCGTTCCCGGTCCTCGCCCTGGGCCAGCTCGACGCCGCCGCGCGCGCGACGCTGCGGACCCAGCACGTGGAGCGGCTGGACTCCGTCGCGGTCGAGTCGGACCTCGCCCTCGCCTCCCTGGCGCGGGCCCTGATCGAGGCGGACGACCTCGCGGCGGAGCTGCGGGAGGCGCCGGCAGGGAGCGACGACGAGGCGGCGGCGGCGGACCGCGCGCGCCGCGCCGAGCGAGCCCTCGGGGACCTCGACGTGGCCATGGCCGCGCCGGACGCGGTGGACCGAATCGGCTGGAGCCCTGTGGACCTCGCCCTCGAGGGCGTGGAGCTCCTGCAGCGGCTCGGCCGACGGGAGGCCGCGCTGCTGCGGGTGGAGGCGCTCTTCGAGGGTGAGACGGCCGAGGCGGCCACCTGGTCGGGGCGGGCCGTTCGGACCCTGGTGGCCCTTGCGCTCGACGGCTCGACCGCCGCGGGCGCGGAGGTCGCGGTCACCCCCGAGCTCCGGGCGCGCGCCGACCTCGCCTCCCGGGCGCTGCTGGGCCTGATCGGCCAGGAGGGCTGGTCGGGGGAGCTCCCGGCGACCCAGCTCGGCGACCTCGACGCGCTGCTCCGGCTCGTTCGCATGGGGAAGGACGAGGCGCCCCGC
>JASFWR010000138.1:0-8695 GCA_050049155.1 Planctomycetota bacterium
CGCCGCCATCCACGGGCGCCGCCAGACGAGGACCGCGAATCGCGTGCGGCGGCCGCGCGCCGCCGCCGCGGCCCGCGCGTCGCAGAGCGCGCGCTCCACGTCGCGGGCCACTCGCTCGGCCCCCTCCGCGCACCCGACCTGCCGCCCGAGGTCCCGGACCAGCGGCGGCACGTCCGCCACGGTGCGGGGCATCGAGGTGTGCACGTCCACCCCCGCTCGCCGGAGCGCCTCCACGTCCTCGCGCCGGTTCTCCTCCCGGTTCGCGAACACCGTGGTCGGGCCGAGGTCGACGATGCGCCGGACGTCGGGGTCCTTGGTGCCCCCCACCCGCGCCACGCCGGGCATGTCCTCGGGGCGTACGCAGAAGCGGGTGGCGCCGACCACGGCCCCGCCCGCGCCGATGTCGAACAGGGTCTCCGTCAGGCTCGGGCAGAGCGAGACGAGGCGCGGCGCGTCAGGCCCGGACTTCAACCTCGGGCACGTCCACCGCGATGTACCGCCGGCCGTCCCGCTCGAGGCGGGTGAAGGCCCGCTCGGGGTCGTGGTAGGACAGCCCGACGATCCCCTCGTCCGCCGCCCGGGCAAGCCACTCCGTGCGCATGGCGAAGGAGCGCGGGACGTCCATGTCGTAGGCCATGATGTACGGGGGCTGGATGTGGTGGGTCGTCGGCACGAGGTCCCCCCAGAACGCCGCCGACACCCCATCACCACCCGGATTGAAGCGGACCACGACCATGCCCTCCGAGTGACCTCGGACCTGGGTCAGCTCCAGGTCGTCGAAGAGCCGGTGGTCCCCGTCGTGCATGTCCACGAGCCCGCGCTCCACCAGCGGATCGATGTCGTCCGACCGGTAGCTGGCGCGGCGCGGGTGCACCGGCTCCCGGGACGCCCCCACCTCCGCAGTCGGGAAGTGGTGTCGGGCCCGGGGGAAGAGGGGCTCGAGGGCGCCGTCGCGCAGCTCCACGAGGGCTCCGATGTGGTCGAAGTGGCAGTGGGACACCACCACGTGGTCGATGTCCTCCGGGCCAAGGTCCAGCGCGGCGAGGGTCGAGCGCAGGGTGGTGGCCTCCGGCCGGTCGAGGCGGTAGATGCGGCGGAACTTGTCGTCCCAGCGGTCGCCCATGCCGCCCTCGACGACGACGCGCACGCCGTCCCGCTCCGCGAGGAAGGGGCGCGCGGCGAGCCGGATCGTGTTGTCCTCCGCCGGCGGCGTGAGCTTGGCCCAGAGGTTCTTCGGCACCACGCCCCACATCGCGCCGCCGTCCAGGGCGAAGGTCGCGTCGTAGAGGGCCGTGATCCTCCAGCCGCCCGCCTGGAGCGAGGCGGGGGTCCAGGCCGGCGCTGCGGCGCCCGTCGCGTCCTCGGGCGACATCCGGGTCAGAGGGAGCTCGCGGCCTTGAGCACCGCGCGGCCGATGATGAGCCGCTGGATCTCGCTGGTGCCCTCACCGATGGTGCAGAGCTTCGCGTCGCGCCACATGCGCTCCACCGGGTACTCGCGGCTGTAGCCGTAGCCGCCGTAGACCTGGATCGCCTCGTAGGTGCACTTCATGGCGATCTCGGAGGCGTACAGCTTCGCGATGGAGGCCTCGGTGCCGTAGCTCTCCCCGGAGTCCTTCTTGCGCGCCGCGTGGTAGACGAGGTGGCGCGCCGCCTCGATCTGGACCCGCATGTCCGCGAGCTTGAACTGCACGGCCTGCTGGTCCGCGAGGGTCCCGCCGAAGGCCTGGCGCTCCATGGAGTACCGGGTGGCGCAGTCGAAGGCGCCCTCCGCGAGCCCGAGGGACAGGGCCCCGATGGAGATGCGCCCGCCCTCCAGGGTCTTCATGAAGGTGGCGAAGCCCTCGCCCTCGGGGCCGAGCAGGTGCGAGCGCGGGATCCGTGCGTCCTGGAAGACGAGGCTCGCCCAGTCGGAGCCGCGCATCCCGAGCTTGGTCTCGCCGGGCTCGAGGGTGAACCCGTCGACGTCGCGCGGGACCACGAAGGCGGAGATGCCCTTCGACCCGAGGGAGCGATCCGTGACCGCGGTCACGATGAAGACGCCCGCGTGGTTGGCGTTGGTGATGAAGCACTTCCGGCCGTTCAGGACGAACTCGTCGCCGTCGAGCTCGGCGGTCGTGGCGGTCCCGCCGGAGTCCGAGCCGGCGCCCGGCTCGGTCAGGCCGTAGGCGCCCATGTACTCACCCGAGATGAGCTTGGGCACGTAGAGCTCCCGCAGCTCGGCCCCGCCCCACTTCCAGATGGGGTAGGTCCCGAGGCTGACGTGGGCCGCGTAGCCGAGGGCGGTCGAGCCGCAGACCTTGGCGAGCTCCTCGACCGCAAGGATGTAGCTCAGCGTGCCCCCGTCGGAGCCGCCCACGTCCTCGGGGAACGGGATGCCGGGCAGCCCCAGCTCGACGATCTGGTCCCACTTCTCCCGCGGGAAGCTGTGGTGCTCGTCGATGTCGTGGGCGATGGGCGCGATCTCGCTGGCCGCGAAGTCCGCGACCATCTCGCGCACCATCTCCTGCTCCTCCGTGAAGTCGAAGGAGTGGCGGATCGCGGGGAGGTCGTACTCGGCGTGGCCCAGGTCGTGGGAGCCGGTGGAGGGGGCGACGTCGGTCATGGGAAGGTTCCGGTGGGCGTTCGAGGTCGGGGAGCCGGGCGGCTCAGCGGAGGAGCGCGCGGGCGATGACGAGCCGCTGGATGTCCGTGGCCCCCTCGTAGATCTCGGTGATGCGGGCGTCCCGGAAGAGGCGCTCCACGTGGAAGTCGTCGGTGTAGCCGGCGCCGCCGTGGATCTGGACGGTCTCGTCGGCGCAGAAGTTGGCGGCCTGGGAGGCGAGCAGCTTCGCCTCGCTGGACTGGCGGTTGACCTCCATGCCACGGTCACGCATCCACGCGGCCTTGCGCACCAGCAGGCGCGCGGCCTCGAGGCGGGCGGACATGTCGGCGACCTTGTGCTGGATCGCCTGGAAGTAGCCGATGGGCTTGCCGAACTGCTCCCGCTCCTTCGCGTACTTGATCGACGCGTCGAGGCACGCCTGGCCGATGCCGACCGCCTGGCTCGCGATCCCGATGCGGCCCCCGGCGAGGGTGTCCATGGCGATGGGGAATCCGCGGTCGACCTCGCCGAGGATCGCGTCGGGCCCGAGGCGCACGTCCTCGAGGATGATCTCGACGGTGGCCGATCCCCGGATGCCGGTCTTCTTCTCGTGCTTGCCGACCTTCAGCCCGGGCGCGTCGCCCGGGACGAGGAAGGCGGTGATGCCCTTCGCCTTCGGGACGTCGGGGTTCGTGCGGACGTACACCAGGAAGAGGCCCGCGCGGTCCCCGGAGGTGACCCAGAGCTTGGTGCCGCGGAGGACCCAGTCGTCCCCGTCGCGCTCGGCCGTGGCGGCGAGCGCCGCGGCGTCCGACCCCGACCCCGCCTCGGAGAGCGAGTACGCCCCGATGGCCTCGCCGGACGCGAGCTTCGGGAGCCACTTCGCCTTCTGCTCGTCCGTGCCGAACTTCATCAGCGGGGCGCAGAGCAGGGAGTTGTGCACCGACACCGCGACCCCCGTGGCGGCGCAGGCCCGGTTGAGCTCCTCCAGCACCACGGCGAGCGCCACGTTCCCCATCCCCGCGCCGCCGAACTCCTCGGGGAGCGTCAGGCCCCAGAAGCCGAGCTCGCCCAGCTGCTGGTAGACCTCGTCGGCGATGGACTCCTCGCGGTCGTGCTTCGTGGCAAGCGGTGCGAGCACGCCGTCCGCGAAGTCGCGCGCGGTGTCCCGCACCATGGCGAGCTCCTCGTCGAGTTCGAAGCCGAGGCCGCCAGCGGCGGCGTCGAGGTCCGGTTGGGTCATGGTCATGGCGGTCTTGAAGCGTGGTTGGCGGCGGCCCGCGAAGTGGGGACGCCGACGCTGTCTATCTAGATCGGACTTTGCGGCAACCCACCCCAACCCGCGCCGGGGTTCTTTGCCGCACCCGTCACTCGTAGTCGTAGAAGCCCTTCCCGGACTTCCTGCCGAGGCGCCCGGCGGCGACCATCCGTCGCAGAAGAGGGCACGGGCGGTACTTGTCGTCCCCGAGGCCCCTGTGGAGGACCTCCAGGATGTCGAGGCAGACGTCCAGCCCGATGAGGTCCGCAAGGGTGAGCGGCCCCATGGGGTGCGCCATGCCGAGCTTCATCACCGTGTCGATCCCCTCGCGGGTGGCGACGCCCTCCATGAGGCAGAACACCGCCTCGTTGATCATCGGCATCAGGACGCGGTTGGAGACGAAGCCCGGGTAGTCGTTGGCCTCCACGGGCTCCTTGCCCAGCGCGCGGCTCGCGCGCATCACCGCGTCGGTGGTCTCGTCGCTCGTCTCCTGCCCGCGGATGACCTCCACGAGCTTCATGACGGGCACGGGGTTCATGAAGTGCATCCCGATGACGCGGTCCGCGCGGCCCGTCACCGCCGCGATCTCGGTGATGGAGATCGAGGAGGTGTTGGACGCGAGGATCGCCGAGGCCGGCGCCACCTCGTCCAGGGTGCGGAAGACCTTGGCCTTCAGGTCCGCCCGCTCGGAGACCGCCTCCACGATGAGCTCGCGGTCGCCGAGGGACTCCAGCTCGGTGGAGCGGCCGATGCGAGCGAGCGCCGCGTCGGCGTCCTCCTGGCTCATCCGCTCCTTCTTCACGACGCGCGCGAGGCTCTTCCCGATGGCGGCCACGCCGCGCTCGAGGGCGTCCTCGTTCACGTCCACCAGGGTGACGGAGCTGCCGCAGGACGCGAAGACCTGCGCGATCCCGTTGCCCATGGTGCCCGCGCCGATGACGGCGACCTTCTCGAAGAGATCGTTGGTGGTGCTCATGTTCGCTCCTGCTTGTGCGCGGTCGGGCCGCTCAGATTCGCTCGACGGAGAGGGAGACGGCGTTGCCGCCGCCGAGGCAGAGGGACGCCATGCCGGTCCCGGCGTCGTTCTGCGCCATGGCGCTCAGCAGCGTGACGAGGATGCGCGCCCCCGAGGCGCCGATCGGGTGGCCGAGGGCGACCGCGCCGCCGTTGACGTTCACCCGCCCGGCGTCGAGCTCCAGCTTCCTCGTCAGCGCGACGGCGGCGGCGGAGAAGGCCTCGTTGATCTCGTGCAGGTCGAAGTCGGTGGGCTTCATCCCGGCCTTCTCGCTCGTCTTGTTGATCGAGTGCTCCGGGGCCATCATCACCCACTCCGGGGCGCAGCCGCCCGTGGCGTAGTGGGTCACGCGCGCGAGGGGCGTGAGCCCGTGCGCCGCGGCGAAGTCCGCGCTGGCGACCACGAGGGCGGCGGACCCGTCGTTGATCGCCGAGGCGTTGGCCGCCGTGACCGTCCCGTCCTTGGCGAACGCCGGCCGCATCCCGCTGATGGACTCGGCCGTCATGCCGTCACGGATGGTCTCGTCCGCCGTGAACTCGAAGGGGTCCCCCTTGCGCGGCGTGATCGTGACCGCGAACTTCTCCGCGTCGAAGCGGCCGGCGTCCCGGGCCTCGGCGGCCTTGCGGTGGCTCTCCGCCGCGTAGGCGTCCTGGTCCTCCCGCGAGACGCCGAGCTCGGTGGCGACCTTCTCGCCGGTCATCCCCATGTGGAAGTCGTTGTAGACGTCCCAGAGCCCGTCGTGGACCATCGAGTCCACCACCTGGCTGTGACCGAGGCGCATCCCCGTCCGCGCGTCCGGCAGGAGGTACGGGGCGTTGCTCATGGACTCCATGCCGCCCGCCACGATGCAGCTGGCGTCGCCGGCCTTGATCGCCTGGGCCGCGAGCATCACCGACTTCAAACCGGAGCCACAGACCTTGTTGATCGTGACGCTGCCCACGGCGTCCGGCACGCCCCCCTTGCGCGCCGCCTGGCGCGCGGGGTTCTGGCCGAGGCCCGCCTGGAGGACGTTGCCCATGATCACCTCGTCGACGGCGGCGCCGTCGATCCCGGCGCGGCGCATGGCCTCCTCGACGGCCAGGGCGCCGAGGTCGGGGGCACGGAACCCGGAGAGGCCCCCCTGGAACTTGCCGATCGGGGAGCGCGCTGCGCTGAGGAGGACGACTTCGGTCATGGTGGATGGGGGTCGATCGGGGTCGCGGAGCGGCCCTCGGTCGGGAAGGGAGTCGGTGCCTCGGGGCCGTCTCCGGGGGGCCGAAAGCAGGTTCTCTCGGCCCTCCGCCGCGCCCTCGGGCCGGAGTTTGGGCGAACAGTCTACTCGGCGGCGCCCCCCCAAGGAACAGGTCCCGCGGCCCCGGAACCGCGACCACCGGGCGGCCCGGACCGGCGGACGGGAGGCCCCCCAAGCGGCCCACGGCACGCGGCGCAGACGCAACCAAGGCCGATCCCAACCCCATGCATTGAAGCCACTAACGGCCGCCGAGGCGCCCCGCCCGGCGGCCGTGGAATGGCCCGTTGAATCGGCGGTGGCGCTTCTCTATCTCGGAGGGCCTCAGGGACGACGCCGCGGCCGCGGAGGTCCCGCCCCCCCACCTTGGACGACCTTGCCCTGATCGAGGGCCTCCGCGCCCGGCGAGAGGCCGCGGTGACCGCGTTCCTCGAGCGCTACAAGTCACTGCTCCACCACTGCATCGGGCACTTCGAGTCCGACCCGGCGGCCCGTGAGGATCGGTACCAGGACGTCGTCCTG
The DNA here is from genome assembly GCA_050049155.1 of Planctomycetota bacterium. GTDB lineage: Bacteria > Planctomycetota > UBA1135 > UBA1135 > Saltatorellus. The sequence goes on from JASFWR010000138.1 coordinate 6,607, forward strand.
TTCGTCCTCGAGCGCCTCGACCGGGACGCCTTCGACCCGTCGCGGGGTGCCTTCGGCACCTGGCTCTACCGGGTGGCCTGGTGCCGCTGCGTCGACCTCAAGCGCCGGGACAACGCCGGCGGCCGGCCGCGCCTCAAGAGCACGGGCGAGGAGATCCCCGACCGCCCGGACGAGGGCCCCGACCCCTCGGAGATCGCCGGCATCAGCGAGGTGGGCGGCGTGGTCCGGGAGGCGCTCGGCGAGCTGTCGTCCGAGGAGCAGTCCCTCCTCGACCTGCGCTTCGTGCAGGGCGAGACCCTCGGCGAGATCGCCCGGCGCCAGGCCATCTCCCTCGAGCAGACCAAGTACCGCCTCCGCAGGGCGACCATCAGCCTGCGGCGCGTCCTCGTGCACAACTTCGCCCGCGAGGAAGCCCTCACGGAGATCTGACCGCCCCCTGCCGGCGCCAAGACTCCCCTGCCCCATCCCCCCCATCACGCCCCGCGCTGCCGAGAGCCAGCGCCCCCGAGACCATGAGCCACCAGGACTCGCGACCCCTCGCCGACCCGCCGGCCTCCGCACCCACCAGCGCCCTCCCCCTCCACGAGGACGAGGCCACCCTCGAGGCGATCGCTCGCTTCGACGAGCTCGAGGACGACCGCCTCGCGGAGCTGCAGTCCAACCCGGCCACGAGCCAGATCCTGCGCCGGCTCCAGGAGGTGGACCGCTGGCTCGAGTCGGCCCTGGCCGAGAACCAGGGGAGGGACGCCACCGTCACTGCCGAGGAGCTCTATCGCTTCGGGCGGGGGCGGGGCTCCGAGCCCCTCTCGGACCTTCGCCGCAGGGAGGTGGCGGCGTACCTCGAGGAGCACCCCGAGGAGGCTCGCTGGACGGAGGGCCTCGACGGCCCGATCCCCTCGCCCCTGGACGTCACCCCCTCTCCCGAGCCGAGGCACGACGCCGGGCGGCGGGGCCCCGTCGAGCTGCGGCCGGTCCACCTGCCCGGACCGCGGCCCGCAGCCGAGGACGTGGTGCCCGTGGAGCAGCTCCGCGAGGCTCCTGGCCCCCACGCGGCCGGTCCCCGCTCTGTGAGCCCCCGCTCGGCGGCCTCCTACGCCCACCATGATCAGGGGCCCCGGCCGATCGCGCCGTGGATGCGGTGGATCCCCGTGGCCGCGGCGGCGCTGGTGATGGCCATGGTCCTCGACCGGCCGGGCCCGACCCACGCCATGGACGGCGGGCTGCCCGAGTCCCCGGTCCTGCGGAGCGCGAGCTCCACCGCCCTGCTCTTCCCCCGCGGTCGGGTGATCGCGCCCATGGACGGGGTCGAGACCTACGCCGAGCGCCCGCTCTTCGAGGTCGCGGCGGTGGAGGGCGCCGACCGCTACCGCTTCGAGCTGCGCCGCAACGACGGGACCGCGTTCGACGAGGGCGACGTGGTCTGGGCCGCCGAGTCGACCTCGCGCAACGCCACCGCGGATCGGCTCACGGCCGGGACGTACGAGTGGGGCGCGTGGGCCACGGTGGACGGCGTCGAGCGGGACCTCGGCCGCCTCTCCTTCGTGGTGCTGCCCGCCTCGGACAGCGGGCTGGTCGCCTGCGCCTCGGGCGCCAACGCTGGTGCCGCCCGCGAGGACGTGCGCCGGCTCCACTCCGCCGGGTTCCTCACCGACGCGCGCGACCGCGCGCGGGCGCTGCCCCCCGGCGAGGCCAGGAAGGCCTACCTCGCCGACCGCCGGTGAGTCGCCCCCTCGCGGCCGCGTCACGGCTCGCCGCCGCGCTGCTCCTCGCGGCGACGGCCAGCGGGGGCGAGGGCGCGACGCCGCGCACCGCGTTCGATCCTCCGGGATCCGCGGCGGCGGCGACCAACGCCGCAGCAGAGTCCGCCGCGGCAGAGTCCGCCGCAGCAGAGTCCGCCGCGGGAGAGTCCGCCGCGGGAGAGTCCGCCGCGGGAGAGTCGACGAGCCGCGACGAGGCTGGCGGTGACGCCACGGAGCGCTTCCTCGCGGCGCTCACCAGCGTCCGCTCCGACGACCCCGGCACGAAGGAGGCCGAGGAGCGCCTGCGCCGCTGCGCGCGTTCCCTGGCCGAGGAGCTGGGCCGCCCGGAC